>PKSW01000042.1 GCA_002869465.1 Marinilabiliales bacterium | reverse complement strand
TAAAAAACGTTTTGATCTTGACCGAGATAACAGAAAAGTCTTTAAATTTGCGCCCTATTGCCCGATGGTGGAATTGGCAACACACCTGACTCTGAATCAGAAGATTCCAGGTTCGACCCCTGGTCGGGCAACTTAATAATCAACCATTTACAACTATGAGACAAGTAAATGGTTCTTTTTATTTGCACATTATCTCGTTTTTATTTCTATAAGAATCCCTTTTTAATCCTCTAATATATCTGTTCTGAGCTTGTGATTAATAGCCGAAAATAACTGACCATTGGGGCCATCATTTGCCACTAAAGCCGGAGCTAATGCTCCTGGTAACACAGCTTCAACAGGATGCTCTGCATTTTCACCCCCCATATCCGTGCGTAACCAACCAGGGTCAAGGTAATTTATTCGAACACCAGTATTATGAAGTTTTGAAGCTATATCATCTGTTAGTTTATTTACAGCCCACTTTGAGGCACCATAAGGGGCCAATTCGGGTTTGTCTTTAATCCCCGATGAGATATTAATTACCCGCCCAAAACCATTTTCGATCATAACCGGAATAAATGCACTGCATATGCTATATAAAGCCATTACATTTACTCTAAAACTCTCCGTCCACTCATCCCAACTATGGTTCCATATGTTCTCATGGAAAGGGGTCATGATAGCTGCATTGTTGTATAATATTTCAACATTTATGTTTAAATCCTGAACTTGTTTTATTAAATGACTGACATTCTTTTCATCCGATAATTCACCATAAACACAATAAGTATTTACATTATATTTTTCAAGCAGTTTTAGAGTTTTCAAACAGCTTGTATTTGTTCTTCCATGAACAATAATGTTGCAGCCCAATTTAGCTAATCCCAAAACAATTTGCTGCCCAATGCCACGACTTGATCCTGTAACTAATGCATTTTTCCCTTTTAGATCTATCATAATTAATTTATTAACTGATTATATATTGTAAATATACCATTAACCAATGTATTTAGAGTTAAATAAACTATTTTCTATTTATCATAAACCTAACGACTTTCTTTTTATACCTATTGCATGATACATTTTTTAAATATGATAAACTATCGGCCAAAAATTGTTAAAACAATGAAGTAATGATTTTTTTGTAATCGGTCAATAAGTTCAAATGGCGATCCCCAACATTCTTATTAATTAAAAAATATGATTTAACTTTATCCTAAATTATATTGTTATTGATTGGAGAATATTTAGAATTATTATCATTGTATCCAATGTCAGAATCAAAGAAAGTTATTACCACTCTTGTTTTTATCTTCCTGGCAGTCTTTATAAATGCGCAGGTAAAATCAATTGGAACACCTTTTATTCTTAATTATTCACGTGCTAATTATCAGGCAGGAAGTCAAACCTGGGATATTGAGCAAGGGGAAAACGGCATGATGTATTTTGCAAATAACAATGGTTTACTAGAATACGATGGCAAATATTGGAATGTGTATCCCATGCCGAATAATAGTATTATCAGAGCAATCAGGAGTGCGAATGACGATATTATATATGCAGGAGGATATGATGAGTTTGGTTATTACCAAATTGGCAAAATGGGTGGTGCAAAATATAAATCGCTTACTAACCTGTTACCAGAAGATAATCGGAACTTTGGTGATGTCTGGAACATTTATATACACCCAGATGGAGTAATATTCCAAACCTATACGCAATTAATGTTTTATAAGAACAATAAAGTTACTTTAATACCGGCCCCATCAACTTTTCATTTTTCTTTTCTTGTAAACAATGAATACTATGTAAATGATCTGAAGAAAGGATTGATGAGATATGCTATGGGAAACTTGTATCCACTTATCGGTATAGAAAGTTTAATCGGAAAAGAAATTTGGGGTATGCAGGCTCTTGGCAAATATTTGTTAATTGCCACGGCTTCAGACGGAATTTATTTGTACGATGGCAATTCACTGAGCACATGGCAAAACCCTTCACTGGATTTTTTAAAACGAAATCAAATTTATAGTTGTGAGAAATTAGGGGATAACTTGCTGGCTTTTGGCACCATCCAAAATGGTTTACTTCTTTGCGACAATGAAGGAGAACCACTACAACTTATAAACATAGAGGATGGATTACAAAACAACACCATTTTATGTATTGAAAAAGACATGTTTGGAAACCTTTGGCTTGGAACAGACCTAGGTATTGATTACGTAGAGATTAATTCTCCGCTCTCCAATTTGTCGGACAACCTTGGCTTAGGAACAGGATATACGGCTATAGAATTTAATAACAACCTTTACTTAGGAACAAACAAGGGTTTATTTGTTATGTCAGTTGCGTATTTTAAAAGTGGGGGGCTTGTTTCAAAAGAAATGCGCTTGATTGAAGAAACACGCGGCCAGGTATGGACATTAAAGGAAATAGAAGGCAGCTTGTTCTGTGGACATAACAATGGTACTTTTTTAATTAAAGACAATACAGCTGAAAAGATTGCAGATGTGCCAGGGGGGTGGTCATTCTTGCAAACACCTGGTTATCCTGCAAAAATTATCGGTGGTAATTTTTCTGGGATAGCACTTTATGAAAAAAATAACAAGCAGTGGAAATTTGTTAAACAATATAAAGGCTTTTCGGAATCTACACGGACAATCGAATTTGACGAAAAAGGTTCATTATGGATGGCACATGGATACAAAGGAGTATTTAAGCTGCATTTTGAGTCAAATTATGATACAATTGAAAGCGTTGTATTTTATAACTCACAAAACAGTTATTTATCTTCAAATGATGTAAACCTTGCCAAAATAGATAATAAAATCGTTTTTATGAATCTAAAGAACATATTCACATTTTCAAAAGAAGATGAAAATTTTGTTCCATATGACAATTTAAATCGTTATCTATCTGGTTACAAAGTAAGAGCTCTTACGCAGGATAATGAAGGCAATGTGTGGTATTTTAAAGATAACGAGTCTGGTGTCTTGCGAAAACAAGAAGACGGCAATTATACAGATATATACTTACCTTTTTTGAAAATCAAAGATCGATTTGTTAAAGGATTCGAATTTGTTTACCCACTTGATAATGAAAATGTTTTTTTTGGAGCTGAAAATGGCTTTATACATTATAATCCCTCAATAAATAAGAATTATAATTATAAATATAAAACCTATCTCAGGTCAATGCGTTCATTTAATCCAGATTCAACATATTTGCCACTTATTGCTGATAATCAATCTATAAAACTAGCGTATAGCAACAATGACCTGGAATTTACATTTTCAGCAAACGATTTTGAAAATTCAGATCAGATTGTATTTTCTACATATTTACAGGGTTATGATGAAAATTGGTCTGAATGGCAATCACGAAGTTCGCGTGATTTTACCAATTTATACGAAGGAGAATATGTTTTTAAAGTAAAAGCAAAAAATATATATGGTTCTATTTCTGATGAAGTGAGTATTGGTTTTAAAGTGCAGCCTCCTTTGCAGCGCTCCCTGATTGCCTATATATTTTACAGTGTCATTGTATTGCTCATGATAATTGTGATTGGGTGGGCGCTGAAGAGACGTTTTAAAAAAGCAAAATTAATAAGTGAAAAAGAACAACAAGAAAGTTTCAAGAAGAAAGAAGAAGCCATGCAGAGAGAAGCATTGGAAGCTGAGAAAGAGATAATACGCATGAGAAATGAAAAATTGCGTGGGGAGATGAAACAAAAAGATAAAGAACTTGCTAATGCGACCATGCAAACTCTTCAAAAAAATAAGATGCTGATTACCTTGCGAAATGAATTGAAAAAACTATCATCTCTTTCAAACGATATAGGTCATAAACATGAAGTAAATCATCTGGTTCGCAGAATTAATAAAGAAATTGATAATGAAAATCAATGGAAAATATTTGAAACTCAGTTTGAAAACGTTCACGAAGAATTTTTAAAAAGACTGAAAACAGCTTACCCAGATTTAACACCACGGGAATTAAAATTGTGTGCTTATTTGCGAATGAATAATTCGAGCAAGGAAATTTCATTGCTTATGAATATTTCTACACGAGGGGTAGAAATAAGTAGATATAGACTCCGTAAAAAACTAAACCTCTCTCGCGAGACCAACCTCACTGACTTTATTATGACGTTTTAAATATTTTTTTCTGGTCAAATACTCCTCTTATTCACGCAATCGTTTTCAAAGCTAAAACATCATAATTAAATACTGATAATCAGTGTCTTTAAATTTTATTGTAGTAATAATGATGTAGTGTATATTGTATGCTGATGTATAATTGATGTGCAATTTTTCTGGACATTCGCCCTGAATAGCTTTTATATTTGATATTCAAATTTTAACAATTTATTAACATTTCCTTAATGAATCAAAAATCAATATTCAATTAAAGTCTTTATTATGAAAAAAATCTATTTGATTTTGATCCCTTTACTGTTTCTTATGCAATTAACAATGATTGCCCAGGAGAAAACAATAACTGGGATTGTCACATCTGCGGATGATCAGTTATCAATACCCGGAGCTACTGTTTTGATCAAAGGAACAGCAACCGGTACAGTTACTGATATGGAGGGTAATTATCAGTTAACAAATGTATCTCCTGAGGCAGTTCTTGTTTTTTCGTTTATAGGTATGCAAACGATTGAAATAACTGTTGGTGATCAAACAGTCATTAATGTTGTAATGGAAGCTGATGTTTCATTACTTGATGAGGTTGTTGTTATTGGTTACGGTACCGTTAAGAAGCAAGATGTAACGGGCGCTGTTTCTACGGTCGATGCAAAAACAATAGACAACCTAAAACCTGTTAGAGTTGAACAGGCACTTCAGGGAACAATGACCGGCGTAAGTGTAACGGAGCAATCAGGCTCGCCGGGTGCGGGGGTAAATATCCGAATAAGGGGTATTTCAACTAATGGTGACCCAACGCCTGTTGTTATTATTGATGGGTACCAGGGAGATATGACATCGCTTAACCCTAACGATATCGAATCTATCACTGTCTTGAAAGATGCACAAGCAGCTATTTATGGAACGGTAGGTGCCAATGGTGTTATTTTAATCACTACAAAATCGGGTAAAAGAAACACGCCAACAACCTTCAGCTTCAATAGTAATTTTGGCTTCCAACAAACGTCACGAAAGTTACCAGTTCTAAATGCCAACGAATATGCGATTTTATTGAATGAAAGTTATGCTGCTAATGGACAGGATTTACCCTATCCTGATGTTTCAGGCTTAGGTGAAGGAACCAATTGGCAAGATCAACTTTTCTCAACAGCACCCATTTTTGATAATAATTTTAGTGTTTCAGGTGGATCAGAAAAAATGAATTATTCCGCTAGTATTTCAGATGTGAGACAGCAGGGAACAATTGGTGGAGATAAATCAGGATACGATAGAACGAATGCACGTGTGGGGCTGGGAGTTGACCTGACTAAATGGCTTAAACTTAATACAAACATTATGTACACGCATATTGACAGAACATCTTTCAATGATTTTGGTCTTGGCTCCGTATTGTTTAATGGAATAAACATGCCATCCACCGTGCCTGTATATGATGAAAACGGCGATTATTTCCTTGCTCCTGCAAACCTGGGAATTGAAATAATAAATCCAATGGCGCAAATAGCTAACACATACAATAATTATTACCTGAACAAGTGGAATGGAAATATAGATTTGCAAGCAAAATTCGCCAAACACTTTACCCTTACTGGACGTTTTGGTTTTAATACTATCAATCAGGATTATAGATCATTCTCAATGATCGTTGATTATGGCGGGAAAGTATTTGATGTGACCCGCAGTAGTGTTTATCAGGAAAAAGAAAACAATAATGATTATACTGCAGACCTTTTCATGACATATGATAATACATTCAAGGAAGCTCATAATCTTGCTGTTACTTTAGGTACTACACTTTATCAAACCTGGGGTAATAACTTAAATGCCACCGGTTGGGATATTCCGAATAACTCATGGGAATATGCCGACATCAGTTTGGCCAATGGTATTGTTGAAACGAAGACAGCGGGATCATGGGTTTATGATCAACGCAGAGCTTCGATTTTTACCCGAGTTCAATATGATTACAAGGGAAAATATTTAGCCTCCGCAATGTTCAGGCGAGACGCTTCAACAAAATTTGCTCCTGAATATGCGGCCGCTTATTTTCCATCTGCTACTTTAGGATGGGTAATGTCTAAAGAGAATTTCATGAGTGATATTGATAAAATTTCTCTTGTCAAAATCAGGATGAGTTATGGTTTCTTAGGGTCAGATAAAATTCCTGCCTATGGATATATTTCACAACTTAATGGAGAAGGTGTTTATGTGTTGAATGGGCAAATAGTTACAGGAAGTGCTATTGGAAAGTTACCAAACACTAGTATTAAATGGGAACAATCAGAACAATTTGATGTAGGTTTCGACTTGTCGTTCTTTGATGAAAAATTAGATTTCACGGCTGATTATTTTATTAAAACAACAGAAGATCTTTTAATAGATAATGTTCCTGTATCTGGTATACTTGGAACACACGCTCCGGGATCTAGTGGCCCAATTATTAATGCCGGAACAGTTCGTAACAGTGGTTTTGAGTTTGCTGTTGGCTGGCGTGGCGGTGTTAAAGAGAATTTTGTTTATCGAGTAAATTATAACTTTACTTATTTAAATAATGAAGTTCTTGAAGTAAATAACGGAACAGGATATGTCGAAGGAGGAAGCTTTGGTGTTGGTCAACCTTTACCAGCAAGAATGGAGGTTGGATACCCAATCGGATATTTTTACGGCTATCAAACAGATGGCATATTCCAAACACAAGAGGAAGTGGATGCGCATCCTGACCAATCAGACTTGGGCGCAGTTGCACAACCCGGTGATATTAGATTTGTTGATGTGAATGGTGATGGTGTAATCAATTCAGATGATAGAACAAATATCGGTGATCCGATACCTGATTTTATAATGGGCTTAAACATTCAATTAAACTTCCATAATTTTGATTTCATAGCTTATCTATTTTCAAGTATAGGAAATGATGTTGTAAGAAATTATGAAAGGGCGCAACCTAACGTTAATAGAATGGATTATTGGCTTGACAGGTGGACTGGTCCCGGAACAAGTAATACGGTTCCTAGGGTAACTACTGCCGCAACTGCAAACAATGTATTTTCCGAATTTTATGTAGAAGATGGCTCATACTTAAGATTGCAAAGGGTCTCCCTTGGATATACGTTCCCTGAGAAATGGTTCAAATCAAAAGTTAAAGAATTCAGGCTGTATGTGGCTGTAAACAACTTATTTACAATAACAAACTATCAGGGGTTTGACCCTGCTGCTTACAGGGGTTACGATCCAAACACTCAGACTGGTAGTCCAATTGGCGCTGGTTTCGATGATGGTTTTTATCCAGCAGCTAAAACTTTCTGGTTCGGATTAACGCTAAACTTATAAATATTAAAAAATGAAAAATTATCTATCATATAAAACAATATTAACAGGATTCTTTGCATTGACATTGCTTCTTTTTTCCTGTAATAAATACACAGAAATTTCTCCTCAGTATTCTATTGATTCTGAGAATTACTTTAATTCAGAGAATGACTATTACTTAGCATTAGTTGCAACTTACGACTTGCTTCAGGCATCATATGCCAATGCTATTCTTGGAGAAATTGCATCTGATAATACCCTATGTGGGGGCGAGAGTCCAACAGATGTTATCGGATGGCAACAAGTAGACGATATGACTCATACACCTACTAATAGCAATATATCTGATATATGGGACTGGATGTTTGCCGGTGTTCAGAGAGCCAATTACTTCATGGAATTTAAAGATAAAATTGATTTTGATGGTAAAGAAGTAATGATTGGCGAAGTAAGTTTTCTAAGGG
>PKSW01000266.1 GCA_002869465.1 Marinilabiliales bacterium | reverse complement strand
TGAGAACATTCCACCAGGGAGGTACAGCATCAAATATTGCTACAGTTTCAAAAACTGAAGCTAAATTCGATGGTATTCTGGATATAGATGAACTTCGAACAGTTGATTTTAAAAACGCTGAAGGTAAGAAGTACGAAGTGGTCATCGGCCGTTCGGCAGAGATGAAAATCGTAGACGAAAAAACAGGTGTTGTGCTTGCTTCCGGAAATATTCCTTACGCGGCCAACCTGTATATCAAGAATGGTTCAAAAGTTAAAAAAGGTGACGTGATTGCCGACTGGGACCAGTATAATGCGGTTATCCTTTCGGAAGTCGCCGGTAGTATTGCATTTGAAAATATTGTTGAAAACCAGACTTATCGCGTTGAATCAGATGAGCAAACCGGGTATTTTGAGAAGGTAATCATTGATTCAAGGTTGAAAACCAAGAATCCTATCATCAAAATTTTATCAAAAGACGGTGAGATGATCAGGAGCTATGATTTACCTGTTGGTGCACATATCCTGGTTGATGAAGGTGCAAATATTAAAGCGGGTAGCGTACTGGTTAAAATTCCTCGTGCTTTTGGTAAATCAGGTGATATCACCGGTGGTCTACCAAGGGTTACTGAATTATTTGAAGCCAGGGAGCCTTCAGATCCGGCAGTTGTATCAGAAATTGACGGTGTGGTATCTTTCGGTAAAAAGCTGAAACGTGGTAACCGTGAGGTGATCATCACTTCAAAAAGCGGTGAAGAGAAGAAATATCTCATATCAACTTCCAAGCAGATACTTGCTCAGGAAAATGACTTTGTGAAAGCTGGAACTTCCCTATCTGATGGATTAATGACACCTTCTGACATTTTGGCTATTAAAGGGCCTATGAAGGTTCAGGAATACATTGTGAATGAGATTCAGGAGGTATATCGTCTGCAAGGTGTAAAGATTAATGACAAACACTTCGAAACCATTGTGCGCCAGATGATGCGTAAAGTTCAGGTGGCCGATTCAGGTGACACCCGTTTCCTTGAAGGAGAATTGGTGAACAAGATCGATTTCCAGGAAGTGAACGATGAAATCTTCGGCAAGAAAGTAGTTATTGAACCGGGTGATTCTGATGTTTTCAAACGTGGACAAATTGTAAGTGCCAGAAAACTGAGGGACGAAAACTCATCCTTAAAACGTCGTGACAAAGTTTTGACCGAAGCAAGGGATGCGCAACCTGCAACCGCTCGACAGGTGCTACAAGGCATCACCAGAGCATCACTGCAAACCAATAGTTGGATATCAGCTGCATCCTTCCAGGAAACTACCAAAGTACTTACATTGGCTTCTATCCAGGCTAAATCAGATGATTTGCTTGGCTTGAAAGAAAATGTTATCGTTGGACATAAGATTCCTGCCGGTACAGGACTTAGAGAATATGAAGACATCATTGTTGGATCGAAAGAAGAATATGATGCCGTGATGGGAATAAAAGAGGCGAAAGCCGAATTTATTGAAATTGAAGATTCGAAAAATACAGATGATTAAAATAAAGCGCTACTTTTAGTAGCGCTTTTTTAATATTTATACCTATGGAAGAAAATAAAAAACAGAATAAAATCAATATCGAGCTCAGTGAAGAAGTTGCTGAAGGTACTTATTCAAACCTGGCGATCATCACACATTCACATGCCGAATTCATTATCGACTTTGTAAAATTGATGCCTGGCACACCCAAGGCAAAAGTTAAATCGAGGATCATCCTAACGCCGGAACATGCCAAGCGATTATACAAAGCGTTACATGATAACATCCGAAAATTTGAATCGCAGCATGGACCAATAAAAGAAACAAAAGATGGAGGCGTACCCCCATTTTCTTTTGGTGCACCAACTGCCGAGGCTTAGTTTAAACTGATTTATTTTTAGGTATTATCTTTTCCAAGAAGTACCTCATTTGATTATAGGTTTTTTTCCGGGGACCTTCATCAGACAGGATAAGGTCGTGTCTTCCATTTTCAATTTCTACCACTTTTACCTTTTCCCCAAGTACAGGCGCATATTTTTTCATATGTTCCACATTCAGAACCGCATCGGCCATCAGCATATCGTCGTTGTATTTTCCGGGTTTAACACTTTTTGAAGCGTGTAAAACAAGGACCGGACAATCGATCTGAAGCCCTTTTTGCAACTTCCTTTGCGCCGAATAAATTCCATTAAGCCAGCCAAAATAAATTGGGAATCCTTTGATGGGTTTTAGTTTTGTATTAAAATCCCATTCGCCATAATAATCCTTATGAATGCTCATGGCATAACCATCTGCAAGTTTTACCGGTGAAATAACATTGGGGAAGATTTTCCCGATCAGTGCCATCAGTGGACTGATAATGGTGTTCACAACGGCTGAAGCATTCAATTCAAAAAACGGGCTGTTTAAAATGAGGGCATCAATGACCTTCTGATCTGCTTTATCATGGGCATAAAGTGCCGAAATCAAACCTCCAGTTGAATGACCCATCAAAGCCAGGAAGGTGTTCTTGTCTCTATTCCGGATAACATCTAAAGCAGCATCTATTTCTTCATAATACTCCCTGTAATCACGGAAATAATTTGGTTTTTGATGGAGTAACATCGACCTTCCGTATTTGCGCAGGTCAATGGCATAAAAATTAAATCCTTGCCTGTTGGCCCAATCTGCTAGCTCCAGTTGGAAAAAATAATCTATAAAACCGTGAATATAAAGAATCGCGTTGAAAGATGTTCGTTTTGATTTTCTTGAAAGTAAGGTCGCTTCTACCCTACCTTCATAATCATCTTTTAACTCAAATTTGGTGACATCAAAACCAAATTCACTATCCCATGCCATATGATTTTTCTATTTCTTACAAAGATAGGAATCATTTTTTTAGTTTATATAAAAAAAGAACGCCGCTTTTAGCGGCGTTCTGCTATTTTTATTTTGACTTATCAGGGAATTCAGATGGAATTTCCATTGGTGGTTTATAATCCTTCAACTGTTTCATAATTACCTCAATGGCTTTGTTCAACTGCTGGTCTTCACCGGCATATTCTTTAGCCGGGTCATTATCAATAACAATGTCGGGTTCCACTCCATAACCTTCTATTACCCAATTACCCTCTTCATCGAAAGGTGCAAATTCGGGACGACGCAGATCACCACCATCAATAAACGGTAATGAACCACGAATACCGACAACACCACCCCATGAGCGAACTCCAATTATAGTACCCATGTCCAATTTTTTAAACTGATATGGGAATAAGTCACCATCTGAAGCAGAGTAGTTGTCCATTAAAAGTACTTTTGGACCGAGCATCATCTGGCGTGGTTTGGTATTGATACCATTGTTACGCGACATACCGTACAAGGTAAGTTCACGATTCAATCGTTCGATGATCATCGGTGATACATTGCCACCACCGTTTCCGCGATCATCAATGATCAATGCTCTTTTGTTCAATTGAGGGTAAAAATATTTGACGAATTCATTCAATCCACCGGGTCCCATATCCGGAATATGGATATATCCTACCTGGCCATCCGTGGCCTTGCTCACTTTTTCGATGTTATTTCTTACCCATTGGTAATAATAGAGTTGTGATTCATCATCTGTTGGAATGACGATCACATCCCTGGCACCTTCTTTTGAAGCTTTCGAGTTTACAGTAAGCATCACCTGCTCATTTGCCGTACCTACGAGCAACTGATATATATCAGCTACATTATTCACAGGCATGCCATTTACCGCAAGGATGTAATCACCTTCGTTCACATCAACACCAACCTCAGTCAATGGTGATCTGCCGTTTTTTGTCCAGTTCTCGCCCGGTAAGATCTCTTCAATGATGAAATATCCGGAATCGTCCTTGCTCACTTTAGCACCCAACAATCCTGTTTTAATCCTTTTCGGGCTTGGCTTATCACCTCCAAGTACATAGGCATGGCCCACGCTGATCTCACCGATCATCTCACCAATCACATAATTCAGGTCATTACGGTTTTTTACATAAGGTAATAATACTTCGTATTTATCCTGCATAGCTGGCCAGTCCAACCCATGCATACCGGGATCGTAAAAGAAATCGCGCATCTGACGCCATGATTCGTTATATATTTGGGTCCATTCTTCTTCAAGGTCTACCATTACTTCCATGTCTTTTAGATCCAGAAATTCTTCAGGTTTCACCTTTGATTTAGGCAGGTCGATAACGGCTCTTTTGCCCTGCATGCTGATCAGCATTTTTTTATGGTCTGCCGAAACTACAAAAGAGTTAATTTCGCCCAGATCTGTTTCTTTTTCTGATTCCAGGTCATATAATTTGAGCTCAGGACCACCTGATTTGGAGGAATTATAAACATAGTAGACTGAATTTTTTACAGGACTCAGATTCCAGTAATTTCCAGCACTTACCGGAAGTTTTATCACCCTGTCGGTAATACCATCAAAATCTATAATTACTGCTTTGGATTCATCTTTCTTCTCTGCTTCCTTTGAATCTTTTTCTTCTCCGGTTGATTTTATTTCGACCTCATCATTTTCAGGTTCGAAAGGTGAAGGGGTATCTTTTTGAAGCGTAACAAAATAAACCGCATTCATATCCTGGTAAGCGTGGTTCCATTCAGTCCAACTGTAAGTAGGGTTAAAATCTCGTGCAGAAACAAAAAACAGGTATTTTCCTTCCGTTCCAAAAGCAGGACTTCCGGCATTGTACCAATTATCAGTTACCTGGTGTATATCTCCTTTATCCAGTCCGTATATATGAATTTTATTCACGGAATTATTTGAATTTTCAGAAAACGCTACCCATTTGCTGTCTGGCGACCAGGTATATTCCCTGATTTCCCAATCTTCTGCTTCATAAATCACCTTGACCTGTTTTGTTGCTATTTCCATCAGGTTTAACCGGGCCATTTTATCTCCCCAGAGCAAGTATTTACTATCAGGTGACCAAATTGGGTTATACTTGTAAGTATCTGAATTAAAAGTCAGTTGGATGGCATCTTCCAGTCCATTCTGATTCTGAATATATATTTCATCTTCGCCGGTTCTGTCGCTGATAAATGAAATGTATTTACCATCGGGTGACCATTCTACATTGCGGTCGTGCACACCGGATGATTGGGTTAAATTGCGCGTGATTCCCGATTTGGCAGGCACTGTAAACACATCGCCGCGTGCCCCAAACACAACTCTTTTACCATCAGGAGATATGGCCCACGAACCGATAAATTTGCTGGCATCTTTTATTTCATTCCTACCGGTCAACAGGTCATTATTTATATTGACGGTTACTTTTGCAATTGTACCGCTTGCCAATTCATAGTTATAAATATAACCTCCGTTTTCATAGATGATGGACTGATCGCCAAGGGATGGAAATTTAATATCAAACTCGGTATAATCAGTCAGTTTAGTAGTTTGCTTTGTTGTTAGATCATAGGCGAACAGGTTCATCGTCCGATCCCTGTCTGAAAGGAAATAGATTTTATCCCCCGACCACATCGGGAAAATATTCTGGTGGTCGTTGTTGGTGATATTTACTGTTTCTTTGGTTTCAAAATCATACACCCAAACATTGTCAGCCATACCACCCTGGTAGTATTTCCATGTTCTGAACTCGCGAAATACCCGGTTGTAAGCCATTTTCTTTCCATCGGGTGAATAAGTGCACCATCCGCCGGCAGGTAGCGGCAATTCCTCTGAAAGACCACCTTCTTTGGATACTTTAAACAATTTTCCTTTGAAAGAATTAAAGGTCTGCTTCCTGGAACGATACACAATATGGTCTTCATCCGACCAGGTCATGACCACATTATTAGGTCCCATCCTGTCAGAAATATCATCCCTGCCCAGTGTGGCTGTATAAGTAAGCCTTTTAGGGATGCCACCATTGGATGGAATCAAGTATACCTCTGTATTTCCATCATATTGCCCGGTAAAAGCAATATGCTTTCCGTCCGGTGAGAAGCGAGCGAACATTTCATAGCCATCTACGTCGCTTGTCAGTTTACGGGCGGTACCTCCTGATAAAGGAACTTCATAAAGATCGCCTGCGTAAGTAAATACTACTTTTTCGCCATGAACTGCCGGAAATCGTAATAATCTCACATCATCTTGTGCCATGCTGAATAAAGCAAATAAAAATGTGATTGTAAATAATGTAATCAGTTTTTTCATCGATAATTATGTTTTGATTAGTGATATTTTTAAAAATACAGCGCTAAATAACCATTTTTATGCCAGTATATATATTCAACTGTATTACTTTGAATTACAAATTCAGTAGCGGTTTTCAATCTAATGTATTGTCCGGCTTTTATCATCATATGTTCGTAAACGTACACCCAAACGGATATTTTAAACAGATAAAACTTCTATGGCTTCATTTAAGTAAACCAGCATCTTTTTAACGTTTTCATAACCCAATTTGTTAAAATATCCGGCATATTCTGAAATTTGCTCTGTATGCATGTCATTTTTTTCTCCTGTTTTATAATCAATAATGATGAGTTCATCATCTTGAATAACTACCCTGTCGGGCCGATGAATAGTTCTATTTCCATTTTTCAGAGTAATAATCTCTGTTTCGTTTTTGATCAGTACATCATTGTTATAATAGGCCTTTAGTTCTTTGTGATTGACAACATTCTCAATGAGATGCTGAATACGCATAGCTTCATGTTCATCGATGATCCCGGATAAAAGGTATCTGGTCACTACCTTTTTGACATCTGTATGCACAAACACTTCTGAAAGCATTTTATGTACCAGATTTCCGTATACATCAGCCGGAGTGCTACTAATAAGCTCCCAGAAAACCGGCTCGGAAGGAGCTACCTTAATTCTGCCTTTCCAGGAAGCAGAAAGCATATCTTTCAGAACTATTCTCTTATTTTTTTGTTGCTTCTGCTTTTCTTCCTTCTTTTTTTCGCGCTTTTTTAGTTCGCCAAACTCATACTCCGTCTCATCAGGTTTGAGGGCTTGTTTAGTAAGGAAATTTTGAATATAAGACGTGAAGCGATTTTGTGATTTCTCTTTCTTCTGACTTAAAATAAATAATGCGCTCACAGGTCTTGTAAAAGCAACGTAGATCATATTCAACAGATCGAGTTCGGTTTTTTCCTCTTCTTCGGCGTAAATATGCTCCAGATCCACAAACTCCAGATCTTTAACCAGGGGCAGCATGGTTGCCTGCAGTTCGCTGAATCCATCCAGTTCCAAATCTGTCCAGTAATCTTTCCGGGTTGTTTTATCATTTCTTGGAATAAAATCGAGAATGACAGACTCAAATTTTAGCCCCTTGGCTTTATGAATGGTCATCACCTGGATAGCATTTACGCCATCTGGCATGGTGATATAAGTTTTATCACATTTCTTCTCCCAATATTCAACAAATGAGGCCAGGGATCCATCACCCATATGCTGGTAATCATAGGCAAAATCGAGAAAAAAATGTAAAAAGATGTTGTTATTTATTTCCCCGAATAGATTTGAAACGGCATATTCAGTAAGTTCATAAACCGACAAACCTGACATTTCTTCTTCTTTAACAGTTGGATAACTCAAATGCATCATCAATCTATCAATTCCATTTTCCAGTTGGGATGAAGCTTCAGTATATACTTTGTGAAAAGACATTTGATTATTTTGAATCACCAGCAAGTTCTCGATAAAATTTGCCAGTTGAATCTGGTTTCCGGTATTTAAAAGTAATTTGAAAAAAGCGATGATCATTCTCACTTCGGGCGAATTCTTTAGTAATAACGATTCGCTGGATATAATATGGTATCCATTTTTGATCAGGAATGAGACTATTTCGGTGGCGTATTTATTTTGATTTGTCAGCACACATATATCTTTATCCTGATATCCTTTACTCTTTAGCTCCACAATATTATTCTTGATGTTCTCCAATCGTAGTTCCCGATA
>PKSW01000432.1 GCA_002869465.1 Marinilabiliales bacterium | reverse complement strand
TGAATATGATTGTTTTTGTGGGAGGTTTTTCCAATTCCGACGTGCTGGGTTCGGCCAAAGGCTGGGCGGGTGCATTCCTCTATAATGCCAAAGCGAAAATAGCGCTCGATAATTTCTATGCCAGGGAAGATACACTCAGTTTGGGTGTGTGCAATGGTTGCCAGCTAATGGTAGAATTGGGATTAGTTTACCCGAAGCATCCTGAACAACTGAAAATGCTGCATAACGATTCTGGCAAATTTGAATCAAACTTTGTGAATGTTGAGATCAATGAAACGGATTCAATCATGCTTAAATCGCTGGTAGGATCACGTCTCGGGGTTTGGGTGGCACATGGCGAAGGGAAATTCAGTTTCCCATATTATAGAGATAAATATAACCTGGCGATATCATATAGTTATGATACCTATCCGGGAAATCCAAATGGTTCCGACTGGTCGACAGCAGGCATTTGCAGCAATGATGGCCGACATTTGGCGATGATGCCGCATTTGGAACGTTCGTTTTATCCGTGGCAGTGGCCCTATTATCCTGAAGGCAGAAATGATGAAGTGACACCCTGGATCGAAGCCTTTGTTAACGCCAGAAAATGGGTTGAAGAAAAGATGTAAACCTGAAGACAATAGCGTGAAATCAGAAGATTCGCCACTTCACCTATTAGCTCTCTCAATCATTTACCCGTTCTCCATTTCACTCGCTTATTTCGGCGCCACTCTTAACAAATACAATCCGATAAAAAAGTAAATAATATTGGGAATCCATGAAGCAATCATAGGCGATAAGTTTCCAAACGTGGAAAAAACAGTAGAAATTTGCATCAGCAAAATGTAAGAGAAAGTTAATGCAATGCCCACACCCAGGTGCATACCAATGCCTCCACGAACTTTCCGGCTGGATAACGCCACACCGATAAAAGTTAAAATTATAATGGCTACCGGTCCGGCAATACGTTTGTGCTTTTCAATTTCATACTTTTTATACGCGATGGAGCCTTTACTTTTTTCACTTTCTATATAATCATTCAACTCAAGCAGGTTCATTTCTTCGAACCGTTCCTTTATTTTATAAAGATCAAGCGGGTTGAGATTAATACCTGTTAACTCCATTTCTTCGCCAATTGTTAATTGATGTCCTCTGATGCTGTCAAAAGTTCTTTCGTAATAATCTTTTAGCCACCAGACGTGTGTAACGGTATCATACTTAATTTTTTCGGCAATAACTTTGTAAGTTAAATATTGATTGTCAAACCGTTCTAAAGAAAACCTTTTCCCTTCATTAAGCACACTGGAATATGACTCCACATAAACAAAAGTGCCTGGATCAATCTGCAGGTGCATATTTCTCTCGTTGTCATTTGTCAGTTTTTGCATATAACTATTCTTAAATATCCTCCTTGTTTTGTTGGTTTTCGGTATAAGAAAATTCCCAAGATAAAAAGAGAAGATTGCTAAAAAGATGGCCGATAGAAGATAAGGATAAAGCAGGCGCCTGAAACTAACTCCACTGCTCAATATAGCAATAATTTCAGTGTTTCCTGCCAATTTTGAAGTAAAGAAAATAACAGAAATAAATGTGAATAAATAAATAAACAGGTTGATAAAATAAGGAATGAAGTTGACATAATAGTCAATGACAATGGCTTTTAGAGGCGCTTCATTTTTAATAAAACTATCAAGGTTTTCTGATATATCAAAGATGATAACTATCATTATCAACAGCGAAATGGCATAAAAGAAAGTGCCAAGGAATTTTTTGATGATATAGGTATCAATGATCTTCATAAGATATTATAATCGTTGAGAAACCTGTTTGACCATTATAGTTTTCCAATTGTTAAAATCGCCTTCGATAATATGTTGGCGCGATTCGCGAACCAACCAAAGATAAAAACTTAAATTGTGCAGACTGGCAATCATACCGCCCAGCATTTCTTTGGCCACAAACAAATGTCTTAAATAAGCTTTTGAATACTGATGATCAACAAAAGATGTTCCCTCCGAGTCAATTGGACTAAAGTCGGCTTCCCACTTTTTATTTTTAATATTGATGATGCCGTTTTTTGTAAACAACATACCATTCCGGCCATTTCTGGTGGGCATCACACAGTCGAACATATCAATGCCCAATGCGATGCTTTCCAAAATATTTTCCGGAGTACCCACGCCCATCAAATATCTGGGTTTATCCTTTGGAAGGATACCACAAACCAGTTCAGTCATTTCATACATCAATTCATGGGGTTCGCCAACCGACAATCCTCCTATGGCATTGCCGTCAGCATTGTGTGAGGCAATGGTCTCGGCTGAAATTTTTCTCAGATCGCGAAAGATACTTCCCTGTACAATTGGGAAAAGACTTTGTTGATATCCATATTTCGATTCACTCTCATCAAAGCGGGCGATGCATCTCTTGAGCCAGTCGTGCGTAATATCCAGCGATTTCTTGGCGTAATTATAGTCGCACGGATAAGGTGTGCATTCATCAAAGGCCATGATAATATCTGCTCCAATGATCCGCTGGATATCAATGACAGCTTCGGGCGAGAATAAATGCCTTGAACCATCAATATGCGATTGAAAAGTAACGCCTTCAGGTGTTAGTTTCCGCCTGTCGGTAAGTGAATATACCTGGTAACCTCCACTATCTGTAAGTATGGGCCTGTCCCATCCATTAAATCTGTGTAAACCGCCGGCTTCTTCAATAATCTTCAACCCGGGACGTAAATAAAGATGGTAGGTGTTTCCAAGGATAATATCAGCATTCACATCTTCTTTCAAATCCTTTAAATGCACCCCCTTAACTGTACCCGCCGTTCCAACGGGCATAAAAATCGGTGTTTCTATTTTTCCATGATCTGTTTCAATAAACCCGGCCCTTGCCGAACTTTTTTTATCAGACTTTAACAAATCGAATCGCATACGTTTTAGTGTTGCAGCAAAGATAGGGCATTGTAAATTAAGAGAAGCTGATGTGAATTATCAAATTGACGTTAATTATTCTTAAATTTGTTTTATAAATTCCTCTGCTTCTTATATGACGCTTTCACCACTTGAATGGATTTTATTGGGAATATTTGCAGGAGCTACGATAATTCAGTTGATTTATTACTGGATTATTTTTGGCAGACTTGCATTTTATAAACCTCCGGCGGAGATCAATGATTCAAATCCCCCTGTTTCTATCGTTATTGTTGCCAGGAATGAATACTATAATTTATCTAAGAACCTGCCCCTTTTTTTACAGCAGGTGTACCCTGATTTTGAGGTGGTGGTTGTTAATCATATGTCGGATGATGACACTAAGGACTTATTGAATGATTTTAAAATTCAGTATTCTAAACTGAAAGTAGTGCATATTACCCAGGATCTGAATTTTTTTAAAGGCAAGAAATTTCCGCTTTCACTTGGTATAAAATCAGCATCCAATAATATTGTACTTCTAACCGATGCTGATTGCGAGCCTAATAGTGAAAACTGGATACAATCAATGGTAAGGAACTATACGCCTGGCGTACAGGTGGTGTTAGGTTATGGC
The DNA here is from genome assembly GCA_002869465.1 of Marinilabiliales bacterium. Lineage (GTDB taxonomy): Bacteria > Bacteroidota > Bacteroidia > Bacteroidales > F082 > UBA4459. The sequence continues at coordinate 4,420 of PKSW01000432.1, read as the reverse complement.
CCTTATTTAAAGAAAAATGGATTCGTTAACATGCTGATCAGGTACGATACCCTGATGGTGGCCATGCAATATTTATCATATGCACTTGCCGGATTTCCTTATATGGGAGTTGGACGGAATTTGTCGTATACAAGGAGTATATTCTTTGCCGGTGGCGGATTTACATCCCATTATAAAATTTCCTCGGGTGATGATGATCTGTTGATTGGTCAGATCGCTGATAAGAAAAATACAAGAATTGAGGTGTCTCCTGACAGCTTCATATATTCGGAACCCAAAATATCATTTCTCGAATGGGTAAAGCAGAAGCAACGTCATCTTACAACTGGCAAGTTCTATAAAGTGAAGTTTAAAATATTACTGGGCACTTTTTCAATTACACAAATTCTGTTTTATGCGTGCTTTGTTTTATTGTTATTTTTTTCAGATGCGTATTATATAATCGCAGGTATTTTTATCTTTCGGTTTATTTCTCAATTAATTGTTCAAAAAAAAGTGACGAATCTACTGCAAGAAAAGCAATTATTAATAATTTCGCCCTTGTTGGAAGTAATTTACATACTTATCATGCCAATTATCAGCTTTAAAAGTTTGTTCCTCAAATCAGTACAATGGAAGTAAGCAGCCAGTTAACAGAAAAGGGGCAACGGGATCATGAACTGATTATCAGGGCGCTTGAGAAAGGCGACCAGCAAGCTTATGCCCAACTGGTTGATTATTATAGGGATTCCTTATATTTCATGATGCTTAAAATGACCAACAACCAGCATGATGCAGATGATTTAACCATTGAAGCCTTTGGGAAAGCATTTAAAAACCTGAAACAATATACCCCTGATTATGCTTTCAGCACCTGGCTATTTAAAATAGCTTCCAACAACTGTATCGACTTTATGCGCAAGAAAAGAAAAGGCGATATCACATTAAATACAGGAAGTGATGATGCCCTTCAGAGTATTACGCAACAAATTCCGGCTTCCAATCCTGATCCTGAAGAGAGTTATATTAAAGATCAGAAGGTGGATATGATGCGTGAAGTGGTTGACAGGCTGAAACCCCATTACCGGAAATTGATCGAACTCAGGTATTTCAAGGAGTATTCATATGAAGAAATTGTTGAAGAATTGGACCTGCCACTGGGAACTGTGAAAGCGCAACTTTTCCGTGCCCGTGAATTTCTTTTCAACATCCTTAAAAACTCGAAAGAAAAGATTTAATTTTCATTTCCGCTAAGTTTAATTTAATCATCTGAATTGCCTCTCGGGTTGTATGAATTGTTATAATTTTGCAATCTCCTTTTAATAAACCAAATGTTACAAAATGGATTTTAAAAAAGCGGTTCTACAAGGCATACCGGCTGAACTCCCTTCAGAAAAAAAGTATGATGATAGCGTCAGTCATGCCCCCAAAAGAAAAGACATTTTAACCAAAGAAGAAAAAAAACTGGCCTTACGAAATGCCCTTAGATATTTTCCACGAGTACATCATGAAATATTAGCCCAAGAATTTGCCATCGAATTGGAGAAATTTGGTCGTATTTATATGTACAGGTTTCGCCCGGAATATAAAATGTATGCGAGGCCCATACACGAATATCCTCACAAATCAGTGCAAGCGGCTGCCATCATGCTGATGATCACTAATAATCTGGATCCGGCAGTAGCACAACATCCACATGAGTTGATCACATATGGCGGGAATGGCGCTGTTTTTCAAAACTGGGCACAGTACCTGCTTGCCATGCAATACCTAGCCACCATGACGGATGAGCAGACACTGGTCATGTATTCGGGCCACCCAATGGGATTATTTCCTTCTCACAAAGATGCCCCGCGCGTTGTGGTAACCAACGGAATGGTCATCCCAAACTATTCCAAACAAGACGACTGGGAACGATTTAATGCGCTGGGCGTTTCGCAATATGGACAAATGACGGCTGGTTCGTATATGTACATAGGTCCGCAGGGAATTGTGCACGGCACGACCATAACTGTTATGAATGCTGCCCGAAAAATAGCTGCAATGGATGAAGAACCGTTTGCAGGAAAACTTTTTGTTACGTCCGGACTGGGTGGCATGTCAGGAGCCCAACCCAAAGCCGCGGATATCTCTGGTGTTATTTCAGTAACCGCTGAGGTGAATCCGGTTGCTGCCAGAAAGCGTTATGAACAGGGGTGGGTAATGGAAATTATAAGTGATCTGGATGAATTGGTTGCAAGAGTGAAATTGGCAAAAGCCAATAATGAAGTGATATCAATTGCTTTTGAAGGCAATATTGTGGATGTTTGGGAAAAATTCGATGAAGCAGGTATTTATGTAGATTTCGGCTCTGACCAGACTTCGCTGCATAATCCTTGGGCAGGTGGTTATTATCCGGCTGGTATCAGTTTTGAAGAATCCAACAAAATGATGGCAGAAGAGCCTGATTTATTTAAAAAAAAGGTACAGGAATCGCTTCGCCGGCAGGCCAAAGCGATAAATAAACATACAGCTAAAGGAACTTACTTTTTCGATTATGGCAATGCATTTTTACTGGAAGCATCGAGGGCTGGGGCGGAGGTAATGGCAAAGGATGGAATTCATTTTAAATATCCATCTTATATACAGGACATCATGGGTCCGCTGTTTTTTGATTATGGCTTTGGCCCTTTCAGGTGGGTATGTACTTCAGGAAATCCAGAGGATCTTGACATCTCGGATAAATTAGCCGCGAACGTGCTTGAAGAAATGATGCAGCAATCGGAAGACGATATAAAAAGCCAGATGGATGACAACATTAAATGGATCAAAGGGGCACGCGAAAACAAACTGGTGGTTGGTTCACAAGCCCGGATTTTATATGCTGATGCAGGAGGACGCATCAAAATAGCGGCTGCATTTAACAAAGCTATCAAAGAAGGGAAAATATCGGCTCCGATTGTTTTGGGGCGTGATCATCATGATGTATCGGGCACGGATTCACCTTTCCGTGAGACTTCCAATATTTATGATGGTTCCAGTTTTACAGCAGATATGGCCATTCAAAATGTTATTGGTGATGCATTCAGGGGTGCTACCTGGGTGTCAATCCATAACGGTGGAGGTGTTGGCTGGGGAGAAGTGATCAATGGCGGATTTGGTATGTTGCTGGATGGTAGCGATGACGCTGATCGTAGGTTAAAATCTATGCTTTTCTGGGATGTGAACAACGGTATTTCGAGGCGAAGTTGGGCACGTAATGAAGGTGCTATTACTGCCATCCAACGAGCCATGAAGGAAACACCTGAACTAAAAATTACCCTGCCAAACTTATCTGATGACCAGTTAATTGAAGGATTGTTTAAATAAAAAAAGGCGCATCAACGCCTTTTTTGAAATTTAAAATTCTCTATTTAGAGATCAATATTTTCTTTGTTGTTACTTCCTTATTCGATTGAAATTTGACAAAATAAATGCCTTCAGCAATGCCTGAAGCATCCAGTTGAATCTTATGTTGACCACGATTCAAAGTTCCTTTAAATAATCTTTTTACATTTTTACCCAATAGATCAATCAAAGAAATCTCCATAGGTGTATCATCGCTTAAAGAAAACTCAACATTTGCTTTGTTTAAAACAGGATTTGGGTATATTTTGATATTTTCAGAAATAAGCGTTTCTTCCACATTTACTACCATACCATATGCCATTTCAGTGGTTGCCACTTCATTGAAGTCACCACCCATCCACAATAAATCCTGGTTGCTATCAGTAATAAAATAGTATCCACCTGATAAACCTTCACCGGATGCATCGTTTAAGGTAAGTGTATAACAACCTGTTTCAGGAAAGATAAATTCGGTAAATTGCAAGCCAGGTGTTTCATAAGGGCCTCCATCTATTATTATATTGCCCTCACTGTCTGTAATGCTCCATGTTATGTCCTGAGGGTTGCCAAGGGATTGAACGCCAAAATAACATACTTCCGGAAAAGTTTGAGAGCCGGCAATAACTCCATTGAAATGATCATTTTGGGGAAGCTCATCAATTTCGCCATTTGGTAATTCGCAGTTAATAACAATTGTATTCTCGTCTGTCGCATCATAGTCATATACGGGTAAAGTAACCAACGCTGTTTCATTTTGTGCTAGGTTGCCTGTCCATGTATACGCCATCGGTTCACCGCCGTTTACTGAATAAGAATACTCTAAACTCGTTAAGTTATTGGCGCCATAGTTTTTAAGTAAAACAACCGGGGACAATTCACCTGAACATGCTTGTTGAGGAATCTGAACAAAATTGATGGCTGCATCGTAGTCATTGGATTCGATTATCGTTATTTCAGCCAAATTTCCGCTTATAACTTCCTGATGTGTTTCAGTTACAAATGCAGCCACGTCTATATCTTCAAGTACGACTTCCACATCATTATAATCGGCAGGTAATTCATATGTAAAGGTGGC
>PKSW01000098.1 GCA_002869465.1 Marinilabiliales bacterium | reverse complement strand
GTTCGGTTGTGGATTTCGCGATTGTATGTAATGACTGCATCTGAGATACGGCCAAGTTTTGCCAGGGCTTCATCGTCATCAATCACGATCGGCTCATCGAAAATATTCCCGCTGGTTAACACAATAGCAGACATATTCAATTTTTCAAACAGCATATGATGAAATGGCATATAAGGCAGCATGGCACCCACTGTATCCAATTGAATGCTGATAGAAGGGGCTATTTCCTTTTTTATCTTTAGTAAGGTGACCGGTTTTCGCCAGCCGGTTAAGAGATCATTTTCTTCCTTATTCATGTACAGGTATTCACTTGCACTTTCAACATCATGGAACATGATTGCAAATGGTTTTCCCTCGCGGTTTTTTCTTACCCGCAACTGCTGAATGCTGTCTTCGTTGAAAGCATTACAAACCAAATGATATCCGCCAAGCCCTTTCATGGCTATTATTTTACCTGCTTCCAGCAAATTAGCGCACAGATCAACGATTGAGTGAATATTGGTAATCTCTTTTCCTTCAAAGTACATCTTGTACTCGGGTCCGCAAATCTCACAGGCAACCGGTTGTGCATGAAACCTCCTGTCGAGAATGGTTGAATATTCTTTTTTACATTCAGGACACATTTCAAATACTTTCATTGTCGTTTTAATACGATCATAGGGGAGGTCTTTAATGATGGTAAAACGAGGGCCGCAATTGGTACAGTTGGTGAATGGATAATCAATTCTTCGCTTTTGATTTTTCATATCAGCCAGACAATCGTCACAAACTGAGATATCCGGGCTAACTTCGGTAATTTCATCCGAAACAGATTGGCTTTTTGTAATAGTAAATGCATCATAGTTTTGTATATGGATTTCTTTCGAGTTAATACTCTCGATGGATGATGCCAAGGGTGCTTTGTTTGGAATGTCACTTATAAAGAGATCAATGGCCGATTCAGCGCCTTCAGCTATTATTGTAACACCAAGATTGTTATTTTCAACGCAGCCTTTCAAACCATATTCATAAGCCAGTCGATAAATAAATGGCCTGAAACCAACACCCTGTACCAATCCACTAATATGTATCTCTTTAGCTTTGATCATTCCATCAAATATCCGGCAAAAATATAATTTATAATATTTCTAAATTCATAATTGTGAATTAATTAACAAAATTGGCATACTTTTGTTGTTAATTATTTAACAGTACAATTATTTACCCTTTCATCAAAAGAAAACAATCATAATGAAAGAAAAAATTAATCAAATCATCAGCAAGTATAATAGCGACAGAAGCCGCTTAATGGATATTCTGCTGGATATTCATGACGAAAAGGGTTATGTCGATAAAAATGATGTAAATCAGCTGGCAAAATCCCTGGGGATCTCAGCAGCAGAGGTCAAAGAAACGGTCTCATTTTATCATTTCTTTAGCGACAAACCACGAGCTAAGTACAACATTTATTTAAATAATAGCATTACGGCTTGCATGCGCGATCGAAGCAGTGTGAAAGAAGCTTTTGAAAAAGCTTGTGGAACAACTTTTGGACATGTAACGGAAGATGGCATGTTCGGATTGTACAATACTTCCTGTATAGGTATGAATGACCAGGGACCGGCTGCTATTATCAACGATATTGTTTTTACGAATCTTACGCCTTACAGGGTATCCAAGCTCATTGAAGGCCTGAAAGCTGGCAATGAATTGAGATCACTGATCTATGAGAGTAATGGTGACGGAAACAATGCCGATCCTGATATGCATGCAATGGTCAATAACAACATCCGAAAGGGATCTATATTGTTGAATAAAGATTATAAGAAATTTGATGTTATTGAAAGTGAACTGGCAAAACGTTCTCCCGAAGATGTTATTCAAATGATAGAAGATTCTGACCTGAGGGGTAGAGGCGGCGCCGGCTTCCCAACAGGAATGAAATGGCGCTTTGGCCGCCGTGTGGAAGGTGATCATCGTGTTATTATTTGTAATGCAGATGAAGGAGAACCGGGCACTTTTAAAGACAGGGTGATGCTTACTGAATTCCCGGATCTTGTATTTGAAGGTATGGTCATCGCAGCTTTTGCTACAGGTGCTGATATCGGATTGGTTTATTTGCGTTATGAGTATAAATACATGCTAAAATACCTGAACAGGATTTTAAGTGAAATGCGAGAAAAGAAATTCCTGGGCCAAAATATCAGTGGTATCAAAGATTTCAATTTTGACATCCGTATTCAATTAGGTGCCGGAGCTTATGTTTGTGGTGAAGAGTCTGCACTTATTGAATCGCTGGAAGGAAAAAGAGGAGAGCCCAGGGACAAACCACCGTTCCCGGTTGAAAAAGGGTATCTGAACTATCCAACCATTGTGAATAACGTGGAAACCCTTGCATCTGCTGTGCGGATTATTAAAAATGGTGCCGCGTGGTACAGCCAGTTTGGAACGAAAGACTCAACAGGAACCAAACTATTAAGTATATCAGGCGATTGTAAATTTCCGGGCATTTATGAAGTAGACTGGGGGACAAGCATCCGCGAAGTAATAGAAATGTGCGGTGCTGAAAAAGTTCAGGCCATTCAAGTAGGTGGCCCTTCTGGAATGTTGATAGGCCCCCGCGACTTTGATAACTTAAGTAGTTCCGACCTGATGAAATGGTACAAACCGTCAGGCATGATGGTCGCTGAGAAATTCTTCGACAGGAAACTCAGCTATTCAGATTTGCCAACCGGAGGTTCCATGATTATATTCAATATGGAGCGTGACCTGTTGCGCGACGTCGTTATGAATTTCATGGAATTCTTTATTGAAGAATCCTGTGGTTCATGTTCAACCTGCAGAAACCTGCCTTATATCATGAAAATGAAATTGGAAAAAATATTGAACGGCCATGGTGTAAGAAAAGATATAGACGATTTGCTGAGCTGGGGAAAAACCATCAAAGCAAGCAGGTGTGGACTGGGGCAAACTGCTGCCAACCCGATATTGTCCAGTATAGTCAATTTCAGGCATATCTATGAGCAACATGTTCAGGCCATGGCAGATTATGACAATACGTTTGATATTGTTAAGTCGGTTGAAGCCGCTAACAAATTTGTAGGAAGAAAAACGGAATTCCATTCAAACTGAAAAAAATAAGTCAAAATGAATAAGACAATTAAACTTAAAATAGACGGTAAAGTAATTCCGGCAGAAGAAGGCCAAACCATTGTTCAGGCTGCACATTCAAATGGAATTTACATTCCTACCTTATGCAATTTTGAAGGTGCTAAGCCCAAAGGATGTTGCCGGATGTGCACGATTAAAATCAACAACCGTTATATGACGGCATGTACAACACCTGCTGCTGATGGTATGGAAGTTGAAAACAACACCGCGGAAATCAATGATATCAGGAAGAGTATTATTGAATTGCTTTTTGTCAGCGGCAATCATTTCTGCCCATCATGCGAAAAAAGTGGCAATTGTGAGTTGCAGGCATTGGCATACCGTTATGAAATGATGGTTCCTCGCTTTCCATATACATTCCCTCAAAAGGGTGTAGATGCGAAAAGTCCCAAGATCGTTAAAGACCAAAACCGTTGTATATCCTGTAAAAGATGTATCAAAACGATCGAAGATGAGCAAGGCAGAAAATACTTTGCATTTAAGGATCGCGGTTATAAATTAGAAGTAGTGATTGATGAGGAGATGGCAAAAACCATGACTGATGAAATTGCTCAATTGGCGATGGACAATTGTCCGGTTGGTTCCATACTTAAAAAAGAAATCGGCTATAATGAGCCGATCGGGACCCGCAAGTATGATAAGAAACCCATTGGAAGTGAATTTGAAGTTTAACGATTAAAAGTAAAAAAATGGCTAAAAAAGTAATAGCAACAACTTCTCTGGCAGGATGTTTCGGATGTCATATGTCAATACTTGATATTGATGAACGTATCCTCGACCTTATTGAGTTGGTTGAATTCAATAAATCACCCATTGATGATATTAAGACGTTTACCAAACGTGTTGATATTGGAATCATTGAAGGCGGATGCTGCAATAGTGAAAACGTGGAAGTGCTCAAATATTTCAGAGACAATTGTGACATCCTTATTTCTCTTGGTGAATGCGCCATTATGGGCGGATTGCCTGCTTTGCGAAATGGTATCCCAATTGAAGAATGTTTGCAGGAAGCCTATTTGGATGGGCCGACTGTAAAACTGAATACAAAAAAGATACTGCCTAACGATGCTGAATTACCGCAACTTCTTGACAATGTATATCCTTGCCATGAAGTGGTAAAAATAGATTATTTCTTGCCCGGTTGTCCGCCACGCGCTGACCTGATCTGGGATGCACTGGTAGCATTGATCACCGGAAGTGAAATGGATTTACCATACGAAGTTGTAAAATTTGACTAATAATAAATCTTGATAATATATTGAATTATGCCTAAGAAAATCACTATAGAACCCGTAACCAGAGTCGAAGGACACGGAAAAGTAACGATTATGTTGGATGATTTCGGGAATGTCAGGGATTCCCGTTTACATATTGTTGAATTCAGAGGATTTGAACGTTTTGTTCAGGGCAGGCCATACTGGGAAGCACCTGTACTTGTTCAGCGTCTTTGCGGTATTTGCCCGGTGAGCCATCATTTAGCAGCAGCAAAAGCACTTGATGTAATTGTTGGGGCCGGCACCGGACACGGATTAACGGCTGTTGGTGAAAAAATGCGACGTTTGATGCATTACGGACAATTTTTCCAATCACATGTTTTGCATTTTTTCCACCTGAGTTCACCCGACTTTTTATTCGGAATTGACGGCGATCCTGCTCTAAGAAACATCATTGGTGTTGCCATGAATAATCGCGATTTGGCTGTTCAGGGCGTGATGATGCGTAAATATGGACAGGAGATCATTCGCCTGACTGCCGGAAAGAAAATCCATGGAACAGGAGCTATTCCGGGCGGCATTAATAAAAACCTGAGTATTGCAGAAAGAGATGAATTACTTTCAGGGCCTGACCCGTTGAATGCTGATAAAATGGTGGAATGGTCCGAGGCAGCATTGGATTTCTTTAAAGATTACCATAAGAATAACCAATCGATGGTGGATAACTTTGCAGCCTATCCTTCAAATCACCTGAGTATTGTTAGGGAAGATGGTGCTTTCGATATTTATAATGGGGTGTTACGTGCTGTTGATAATGAAGGGAATATCATCTTGCATGATGTTGACTGCCAAGATTATAATAAGTATATCGAAGAAGAAGTAAAATCATGGAGTTATATGAAGTTTCCTTATTTGAAGGAACTCGGTCCTGAAAAAGGATGGTATCGGGTAGGTCCTTTGGCCCGCTTAAATGTTTGTGATTTTATGCCAACACCACTTGCTCAGAAAGAATTCGAAGAGTTCAAAGCATACACAAGTGGTAAACCGAATGGTATGAGTCTTCATTATCATTGGGCAAGGCTTATTGAAGTACTGCATTGTGCTGAAATGATCCGCGATTTATTAAAAGATCCTGATCTGCAAAATGATGACCTAGTTGTTAAAGGAGAGAAAAGGTATAAAGGGGTAGGTGTGATCGAAGCACCTCGTGGTACATTGTTCCATCATTATGAAATCAATAATGATGACCAGATCACATTGGCCAACCTCATAGTTTCAACTACCAATAACAATCAACCTATGAATTCGGCAGTGAACCTGACAGCGAAATCATTCATGAACGGGCAAGCTGAAATTACGGAACCCATGATGAATGCAGTTGAGGTTGCCATCAGGGCGTACGACCCCTGCCTGAGTTGTGCTACGCATGCATTAGGTAAAATGCCGCTTGAAATGACTTTGGTGAATGCGAATAATGAAATCATTGACAAAAAAAATAAATAAGATGCAAATCCCTAAAAGAGTACTGATTTACGGCTATGGAAATCCTGGTAGACAGGATGATGCGCTGGGGAATGAAATGGTTGAAAAAATACAGGAATGGATTGAAGAACATGGGTTGAAATGTATGCAAACCGATAGTAATTATCAGTTGAATATTGAAGATGCAGAGAAAATTTCGGATTGGGAAGTGGTTGTTTTTGTGGATGCATCGCAAGAAGATATTCACGAATACAGGTTCCAGAAGGTTGATCCGAGTGATGCACAGGTTGAATTTACCATGCATGCCGTTTCGCCAGCCTATGTGCTTCATCTGAGTGAAAAACTATTCAGCAAAAAGCCAGAAACCTATGTGTTAGCGATTAAAGGCTTTGAATGGGACTTCAAAGAAGGCCTTTCTGATAACGCGAAGTTAAATCTTGAACAGTCATTTCAGTTTTTAACCCGTAAACTGGCCAGATGGGCATATATTAAAGATAATTTACCAATAAGTATGTTACGCGAATGAATTTAAAAACATCATATCTTGGGTTGGATTTAAAAAACCCTTTAATTGCAAGTAGTTCCAGGTTAACTGGCGACATGAAATCAATCATGCAATGCAATGACAATGGTATAGGTGCCGTTGTTTTAAAATCTATTTTCGAGGAGCAGATTAGGTTGGCAGCCGAATCGAATACAAGGACTGGTTCAGCCAATGATTATTATTACTGGTATACAGAAGCCCAAGAAAAAGTAGTTGGGCTCTCCGTAGAGGAGAACCTTGATAAGTACCTGAAATTTGTAGAAGATGTAAAATCACAAATTGATGTGCCGGTGATCAGCAGTATCAATTGCACCACAGCTGAGGAATGGCCTAAATTTGCTGCTGCTATTCAACAGGCTGGTGCCGATGCTTTGGAATTGAATATTGCTTTATTCCCTTTTGATCCGAAAGTAGCAAGTGCAGATATTGAAGAACTATATGTTGATATCCTGAAAAGTGTTAAGAGGGAAGTAAATATCCCGGTATCTATCAAACTGGGTTATTATTTTACCAACCTTTGCTCGGTTGCTAATAAGCTAGTAGCCAGTGGGGTTGATGGACTGGTGTTGTTCAACAGGTATTATCGTCCAGACATTGATATAGATACGCAGAAAGTAGTTTCTGAGAATCATATGTCGTCACCGGATGAGATACACATTCCCATGCGTTGGATCGGTTTGTTGAAAGGTAATGATATTGGTTGCTATATGGCAGCTTCCACAGGTGTGCACGACTACCAGGGTGCTGTAAAGCAAATACTGGCCGGAGCCGATGCCGTGCAACTATGCAGTGCATTGTACATCCATGGCATTCCTTTTATAAAAACGATGTTGGAAGAAATGGAAAACTGGATGCAAAAGAACCGTTTTACTACGATAGATAGTTTTAAAGGAAAAGCCCTGGATAACCAGACGATTGATGCCTCTTTCGAAAGGATTCAATTCCTGAAAAGAGATTTTGAATAATGAAAAACTGAATTAATGAATGTAATGCCCGCTCATTTGAGCGGGCATTTTTTAATTCAATTAATTTTTAGATATGGATATTTACTTCTTTTTAAATGTGTAGATTACGCCTGCGTTGATTTTGAATATCTGTGTCCATTTGGCATCAATTTCGGGATTAGAATATAAATTGGCAAAACTAAACATGAAGCCCGGTGAAATTGTTAAACCCCACTGAGGGCTAAACTGCACAATCCCTCCCAAATAAAGACTCATTCCAAAATCGTAGGTATTAAAAAGAGAGGTGGCATCACCATCATAATCTTCATATTGATGGCCCGGTACATTAAAAGGCTCTTCAAAATGAGGGGCGCATTCAGGCTCCATATACAGATCATCTTGTCCAACCCTGTTTGCATTTATTAAAAGGGAATAGTAAACCCCGGCCTCTATAAAGATCTTGAATTTCCCCGAACTTTTTACATATCTGAAGTTCAATGGGATCGTAAGATAATTGACACTATAATTACGGGTTATATGGAAGTAACTATTCGGGCAGTATAAAATCACTATGCTATCTGTTATAATCTGGGAAGTATCAACGAATCCAACGAAAACATCATCAATTTTAAATCC
>PKSW01000382.1 GCA_002869465.1 Marinilabiliales bacterium | reverse complement strand
TATGTCTTTTTTGTAAGCTTTTATCGGCATCCCTTATAATGATCATTCCTTTGGTGGTCAGTTTCGCAATGCACTTTTCAATGGTTTGTATTTGCAAGTTAATAGGCATATAGTGTAATACATCATTTAAGATAAAAACATCAGATTCGTTAAAATCCAATTTAATAATATTACCTGCAGTAAATGTAATTTGGTCATTTTTTATAGCACAGTTTTGGGCTATTTTAATTTTATCATGATCGTAATCTATTCCTGTTATCAGGCGCTCAGCGGAAGTAAGAGATAACATGTAATCGAGGTAGCCGTATCCGCATCCCAGATCTGTAATGCGTGCTTTTTTTGGCACGATTTCATCAAAGAAGGCATAATTTTTTTCAAGCCTGATCTTTATTTTGGTGTACCACTCCAGTACCGGCCCTTTGTACAGGTAATTTTTCTTAATATAATCACTAAAATATCCTGGCGTTTCAAATTGAGACTGCACTTTGGCGTATTCATCTTTAAAATAGGCTTGTATACCCTTGGTTTGTTCTTTGATGGTTTCTCCAAATTCATTTTTGGAGAGATCAATCCTGGGCAAGATAGTGGTTACAACGGTTCCCCTTTTCAGGAAGAATTCACTTTTTTTAAGGCATTGATTCTGTCCGTGAATGATAATAGGTAGTACGTCGATTTTTAAATCATGGGCCAGTTGAAAAGCACCTTTGTGAAATCGTCGGATCTCGCCCGTGTCGCTGCGGTGACCCTCAGGGAATATCATGATGGAATAACCTTCTTTGACTTTCTGTGCTGCCATTTCCGTTAATTTTTCATATCCGGCATCGTGAGGTAGAAAATCAGCATAACGGATGGCTTTACCATGAACAGGATGGTAATAATTACGTGAATTGGTAACTATGAGAATGCGTGGGTTTAGTAACATCATCAGCATCAGGTCTATGTGCGACTGGTGATTCGCAATGATGATGGCAGGCTTTTTAAAATCTTCTTTATGTGGATTTATAATCTTTTTCGGGCTTAGGAAATTCAAATAGATCAGAAACCAGGTGAGCTTACTAAATATAACATGAAACAGCCACTTCTTTTTTAATCTGTTAGCAGGAATAATCTCAAGGATCAACGCAAATAAACCCATCAATAGGGCGCCACCTATGAAAACGAAGAGTGAAATGATGGAAAAAATAAAATCAAGAAAAGTTACAGGCCGATTGCGTAATCCTTTTTTATAAGTTACCAGCCAGCTGAAAATACCCGGCAATATGGTAAAAGTAATAAAAACTACGGTGGCGATTCCAATAATCGACATGATGGCAATGGAACGCAAGGCCGGATGTTTAGCAAATATCAATACCCCGATCCCTAGAATGGTTGTCAATACGGATAAAAGAACAGATACTTTATAAGAAGATAAATCTTTCAAACCATACTTGTATCCCTGGATCAAACCTCGCATTACAAAAATGCTGTAATCAATGCCCAAACCGAAAATGAAGGTCAGGATGATGACATTGAAAATGTTNTCCTACGGTCCATATCCAGCTTATTACAATAGGGATCATGGTGATAATCGTCAGTTCAATTCTGCCATAGGCGATCAATAAAATAATAAAAACAACCAGCAGGGAGATAAGCACAAGTTGGTTCAGGTTATGATTGAGTAATTTGATCAGTTCGCTCGTAACCATTCTTTTATCAACCACCCAAACAGCATCTTCATCACTAAAACTTTCATAAACCTGCTCTATGGCTTCATTCTCACTGTCCACTTTTACAGTATTAATGATGGCTGCCATTGTATCTGTTTCTATGATGTAATTATCTAACAAATATGTTTTTATAATTCCTGACTGGCCGATGGGAACAGGCTCGTACTCTTTATCGAGCATTTGAAAGAATGGAGTGAAGGCTGTTTCTTTAAAACCTAATTCGATTCCTTTTTTAAGCAATTCCTCTTTTACATCATTACCATGCAAATTCCAGTAATGATTCCATTTATCAATGGATTTTATTTGGCTTTCAGAAGATTTGAACACATGATTCAGTACTACTGAACTCTTAATAATACCCAGTTGAGATAGGCTGTCGATAAGGTATTGAGCTTTTTCATTATTCATCAATGCCTCTTCAATGCTGGTGCCAGGCGATACGAGGTAGATGGTTTTTTTGGAAAGATTAGTTACCCTGTTTAAGTCTTGTTCTGCCTTGCTCAGTTCTTCACTCATGTAATTATTCTTCATCATATCGGCATCGAATCCTACTTTTTTGGATGTGAAATAGAAAAAGATGGTTAATGCAATAATGCCCAACCAAACAATGGTTTTTTTTGATGTTTGAAAATTGGCCAGTTTATCTAGCCAGTTTTCTTTTG
>PKSW01000254.1 GCA_002869465.1 Marinilabiliales bacterium | reverse complement strand
GGCGAAATTTTTAAGGCATAGACAGTATCGCTTTTTGTCATCTTTTTTATGATCTCACAAGCTAAAGTGGTTTTACCACAATTCCTTCCAGAACCGGATATCAGCAACAAATTATTAATTATTTGTCTTTTATCAGGACACATAAATATAAAATTATAAATTTATTCTGGCAATAATAAACAATACGGAGAATCGTAAATATTAATAAGAGAACTAACATTATGCAAATAACTCATCATCATTTCAATCCATTCGATATTTCCTCAGAATACTTTTGTGTAAATTTGAATACACGAATCTTATACATATGAAAAACCTTAAGTTTCTGACTTTCCTCTTCATGCTTTCTTCAATTTGTTTTGCGCAAACAAAATCTGATTTACTAAATAAGATTAAGTTACCCACTAATTACCATATTGAAATCTATGTTGATCAAATCGATAATGCCCGGGCGATGACTTTTGCTGAAGATTCTACTCTGTTTGTTGGATCGAGAAATGCGGGTAATGTTTACTCATTTAAAAATGGCAGGGTCATAGTAATTGACTCAGGTTTAAGCATGCCTTCGGGAATTGCATACTTAGATGGCGATCTGTATGTTGGAGCCATTTCAACGATTTATAAATATCCTGATATTCTTACTAACCTAAAAAATCCAAAACGAGAAATTGTGACTAAAATCTTCCCTTCTGATACATGGCATGGATGGAAATATTTACGTTTTGGACCCGATGGAAAATTATATGTTCCGGTAGGTGCAGCCTGCAATGTATGCGATAGCGCAAATCCTATTTATGCAAGTATTAACACAATTAACAAAGATGGTTCGGAATTTGAAATTTACGCAAAAGGTGTGCGTAATACCGTTGGATTTGACTTTCATCCAGAAACTGGCGTACTCTGGTTTACAGACAATGGCCGTGATTTGATGGGCGATACAATCCCGCCAGATGAACTTAACAAGGCGCCCGAAAAAGGCATTCATTTTGGCTTTCCATATTTGCATGGCCGCAGTGTTAAAGACCCTGATTATTGGAAACAGCGACCAAAAGATCTTCAAATTACAAAGCCTGAATGGGAGCTAGAGGCACACACCGCTGCGCTTGGCATGAAGTTCTATACAGGGGATATGTTTGAAGAGAAATATAAAAACGGAATTTTTATAGCAGAACATGGTTCATGGAATCGTTCTAATAAAGTGGGTTATCGTGTTTCGTTTGTAACTGTTAAAAATGGCAAAGCCAGGAACTACAAGGTGTTTGCTTCAGGTTGGCTCGAAAATGAAGATTTTTGGGGCCGACCCGCAGATATTGCTGTAGGACCTGATGGAGCGCTTTATATTTCAGACGACTTTGCCAATTGCATTTATCGCATCTACTATAAAAAGGATTGATTTCTATCTCTTATTATGTTTATCTGACATGTTTGTTAAATTATTAGCTTTTAGATGATACTCTATAGCCAAATAAGGCTCAATGGTGTTATAATCCAGAAATGATTTGGTATCGATATACACCTGTATCATTCTCGGAATGATCACCAATGGATTACCAAAGAATTTGAAAGGATTTAGCAACTCTGACCTGGAGCGCATATGCTCTTCCACAATACCATCCCATTTAGCGGAATGTTTGCTCAGTTTTTCTTCAACCACATTTCTATTATAATGCCATAAAGGATGAATTTTTAAAGACAATGGCGTATGGCTGTTATGCCAGCGATCCAAAAAAGTTTTGTAATCGATGCTTTTTTTCTGTTTGAAAAGAGTCAGTAAGCAAACGCCCGGCGTTTTCTCGCCATCAACCCATGTTTTTTCATAAGCAACTGGTAGTGCTTCAGTAACCGAGTAAACGCCTTCAAAACCTTCTAATCGGAACATATCTTCTAAAGGTTTTTCTTCTTTCATCTTAACTGTGATCGCGGCTATTTTTTTCTTTTTAAAAGGAATGATGGAAACTTTAGGTGGTGGCTCTTCTGTGATCGTATAGCCCAGATATAGAATCCTCTTGTTTTCAGCTAAACTTTGAACAGTCTTACCAACTCGATCTTTAAACGCTTCATAAGTTTCATGGTCATCACCTCTGAACAGGTATATTTGTTTGATCATTTCTGATTGGATTATTTTAAATTTACCGGATTAAATTGACGCAAAATAAACAAAATGACGGAAACCAAAACCAGCTATAAAAAACCAAATATTTTGATAACAGGCGGATCCGGATTTCTTGGGAAACGAATCGTTGAAGAGTTTCTGATGGCAGATGCACCGCTCCAACCTGGTTTGATCAGAGTATTTGATATAAATGATTACGAGGGTAAATATGTTGACCAAATTGAGTTTGTAAAAGGGGATATCCGGGATTATGATCTGTTGGAAAAGGCTTGCGAAGGTATCGACATTGTGATACACGCAGCAGCCATTATCGACTGGGGCACAAAATCCAAAGAAGAAGTGCTGGCCGTAAATGCAGGAGGGACCGAAAATGTGATCCATGTATGTAAAAAGATGGGTATAAAGCACCTCGTAGTGACCAGCTCATTGGATGCTGTTTTTACGGGCAAGCCATTAGTAGATATTGACGAAACCCAAGTTTATCCATATATCCATGCGACCGTATATTGTGAGAGCAAAAAACTAACTGAACTGGCCGCCTTACGAGCAAATAATGAAAACCTGAAAGTTGTTATTCTCCGGCCTGCCGATATTTACGGAGAGGCCGACCCTTATCATATTGATTCCTTGATAGATATGGCTAAAAAGGGTTTTTATGTAAGACTTGGAAATGGCAAATCCAGTTGCCAAAATGTGTATGTGGGGAATATGGCTTATGCCCATGTATTGGCAACGACCGCCTTGTGGACTGGCAATGATAAAGTGCCCGGCCAAATCTATTTTATTACGGATGGAAAAGGAGCCAATTTTTTTAAATTTTTCGACCAGGTAGTTATAGGAGCCGGCTATAAAATATTTCCAGAGAACCTCTGGCTTCCAAGAGGTCTGGCCTATTCAATTGGTGCACTATCTGAAGGTATCGCTGTTATCATGCGCCCTATAAAAAAGTACAATCCTAAGTTCAGTCGCTTTGCTGTAACCTATACCTGCACCGATTATACATTTTCAGCTAAAAAAGCGGAAAATGATTTTGGATTCAAGCCAAAATATAGCAACAAACAAGCTATGGAGAATACTATAGCATATTATTCAAATAAGATTCCCGATTAATCTGTTTGCTATGTTCTCTCTTTTTATTTTCTTACGCTTAATTATTACCTTTACTTTTTATAACATTAAATTAATTCTGCTATGAAATCGCAATCTATTATCAGAGTTTTTATTCTTTGTGCATTTTTACTTGTTCTTTTTTCATGTAAAAAAGAAGAGGCGGATGCTCCAATAACTATTACACTGGAATCAGCTTCTGAAATTAAAGAAACCAGCTTTATTGTAAATTGGTCAGCCAATTCAGCTGATATAAGCCAATTAACAATCCAATTCGCTTTTGATGAATCTTTCAGTCCCATTGAAAAAGAGTTTGAAATAACTAACATAAACCTAAATAGTCTGGAGGTTAATGAGTTAGAAGGCGCAACTCAATACAAATATAGGCTAAAAGCCCTATTAAATAACGGCAGTATCATATACAGCAAAATCAGCTCAGTTACCACTTCGTATAAAATTGAACCCGTAACGTTTACAACCTCTGATGGCATTTTAATAGCTGGAAAACTAAAATACCTTGAAAGTAACAATGACATAAAACCCGCTATTATATTCATGCATGAACTCGGTGTTTGGGTGAATAACTGGCAAAATGCCGATGTTGTTACCAGCTTAATAGCTCAAGGTTACATTTGTTTAATTATTGATTTTAGGGGACATGGTCAATCAGGTGATTTTCCTTTACCTACTGATGCTTCGGAGATAGAAGCATTCATTAATTCAACATCACAAGACCTAATTGCTTCTATTAATTTCTTAAAGACCAAAGATGTTGTTGACGCTAATCAGTTTGCCTTGGTGGGCGGATCATTAGGCGCTATTATGGCGGTTGCAGGTAATGAATTTGATGAAGTGAAAGCAACTGTAGCTTTATCAGCATCTCGATTGGGTATATTTTCCATCTTTCCGGAATTAAATATTAATTCAGTACTTTTTATTGCAGGCGAACTTGATGTAAATATTCAAAGTGTAAATTTTGCTACAGAAGCTAATGCTTTGTATAATATGGCAGAAGAGCCTAAAAAATTAGTGATTTTGCCTGGTAATTCAGCACACGGAACAAATTTGCTTCTTGCTCCCGGAGTTAATCAGGAAATTATTAGCTGGATAAACGCCAGATTCGAAAATAACTAACGGTAGTGCAATTTCTGTTCTTTCATTAAACATAGCTTTGGCAGATATAAATGGCTGAAATAGATTTTGGATCTGAACCGAAATAAAGCAACGAACAAGCATTGAAAAATGCCATTGCTTATTATCAAAATCAAGAAAAATGAAGAAGTTGATTATTTTTTTACTCACGATCATCATCATTCGGCTTCAGGGATTCGGACAAGTAGCTGAACATCAGAATGAAATTTTTTGGAGTTTATCGAGCGAATATTCCATTCTATGGGATATGACAAACGAAACGAATCTACCTCATAGTGACAATATTGAAATGAACGGCCAGAGAGTCGCTGCAATCATTTCATATGAAATAGATGAAAACAAAAAGTTAAAGCTTACTCGCAATATTATTTATCCCCAACTCCGAATTTTTATAGAATCCTCAGCTAATAAATGGAGAAAATACAGGGCTTATTTACGGGATGAATATTCCGATGAATTTCTGCCAACCATCGTTGTTAATGAACGAACTTATGAACCGGGGCCTATTGACTCGGCTAAAATAGATGGAATGCTAAATTTTTATCATGCCGAAAGCCAGGGATTATTCTTAAAAAGAACTTTGGTTCCTTCAATGACTGAAAGGTTATTTGTTGAAATATGGACATTTAAAAACACCACAGACAAACCAACACATATAGCCATTGGAAAGACTGAATTTACACAGGAACAACTGGGTCAGAATGGTGAGTTTATCCGTAAAATATACGCCGACAAAGAAGGAAATTACAGCATTGAGCCCGGAAATTCATTGGAATTTGGCATCTATTTCTCAGCCCAACTAAATGATGAGCCCCCAATTGAAGATTCATACACAAACGTACTCATGGCACGCTATTCTTTTCTGGAGAATATGGATAAAAACCTAATACTTGAAACACCTGACTCAATTTTAAACACCCTATTTACTTTTTCTAAGATCAGGGCAGCCGAAAGCATTTATGATACTAAAATGGGACTTATGCACTCACCCGGAGGTGGCAGATATTATACCGGGGTATGGGCTAACGACCAGGCAGAATACAGCAGCCCATTCTTTCCATATTTGGGTTATCATATAGGCAATGAAGCGGCATTGAATGCCTACCTTCAGTTTTTGAACAACATCCCGGAGGGAGATGGAAATTTCTGGTCATCCTTTGAAATGGAAGGAACATTGACTTGCTGTGGAGGCGACCGCGGTGATGCGGCTATGATTGCTTTTGGCGCCAGTCAATATGCGTTGCTCTCTGGTAATAGGGAAGAAGCTGAAAAAATCTGGCCACTTATTGAATGGTCGCTGGATTACTGTGACCGACAGAAAAATGAATTTGGCGTTATCAACTCCGATTCGGACGAAATGGAAGGCCGGATTTCCACAGGCGGTGCGAACCTGGCGACTTCATCTTTGTATTATGGTGCGCTTAAACAAACCGTTTACCTGGCCAAAGCACTTGGAAAATCTAAATCAATGATCAAAGGATATGATCAAAAAGCAAAGGACCTGGCCCAGTCCATAGAAACCTACTTTGGGGCTGAAATTGAAGGACTTGCTACGTATCAGTATTTTGATGGTCATCCTTATTTACGTCACTGGATATGCCTTCCTCTTGTTATGGGGATTGATGACCGAAAAGATGGGACACTTGAAGCCTTGTTTACTAGGTTATGGACAGACAATGGGATAAAAGTTGAGCACAATACAAATTTAGAGGAGCCTGTTCTATTTTGGGATAGGGGTACACTCTATGCTTTTCGTGGTGCTTTCAAAGCAGGTGCATCGAACAGAGCGCTTGAAAAGCTTACCGCTTTCTCTCAAACCCGCTTGCTTGGATTTCATGTGCCCTATGTTGTTGAAGCTTGGCCCGAAGGAAATATGGCGCACCTTTCTGCCGAAAGCGCCCTGTATTGCCGTATCTTCACAGAAGGAATCCTGGGTATAGTCCCAACAGGATTTAACAGTTTCCAAATGAAACCGAATATACCGGATGATTGGGCATATTGCAACCTCAGACATATAAGGGCATTTAATTCCGACTTTGATATTTATATAACAAAAGATGCCGAATTTCTGCACATTAAAATCACAGAGTCTGGAAATAGCGTATTTGACAAAAAAATTAATAATGGCGAGCAAATAAAAATTCAATTATCTGAATAATGCATGAACATTTAACCCTGGAAGCTTGTGTTGAATCATTGGAAGAAGCTATTCTGGCTGAAAAAAAAGGAGCGGAGCGGATTGAACTTTGTTCGCGACTCGACCTGGATGGTCTAACTCCCGACAGAAAACTCATCAAGCAGGTGATAAACCATTTACGCATTCCTGTTAAGGTTATGATACGTTCAAGACCTGGTGATTTTATTTACACTGCTGACGAATTATCAATAATGAAAGATGAAATCCAGTTTTGTAAGCAAGCTGGTGCACAGGGTGTCGTTTTTGGTATATTGGACAAAACCCACAATTTAAATCTTGATCAAATTCAGCTACTTGCAGAGTTGGCATCACCCCTTGAAGTTACGATTCATAAAGTCATAGATTTGACGCCCGACCCAACGACTTCATTGACGGAATTAATGCCGCTCAGAAATATAACAGCCGTTTTAACTTCGGGAGGTGCAGCCACAGCTATGGAGGGTAAAGAAACCATAAAGAAGATGTTACAGGCATCAAAAGGAAAAATAAACATCGTTGCTGCGGGTAAAATAACCAACAAGAATCTGGCTGAAATTCATCAGCTTATCAGGGCTCATGAATACCATGGACGAAGGATTGTAGGCCAGTTAATTTAATTCAAACTTAGCCCTTAATTTCAGGCGCTCCCGCTTCTTTCAGTTGTATTTCTACTGCAGGAATTTTCTCATCAACAATTGTATCCAATTCTTTCTGTAATTCTTTATATTCCTTTTCAGCCAGTTCAAGACTTCTTTCATGCGTAGGCGTTGGACCATAAGTCGAATTTTCCACGCCATTTGTTGCAGCACTCAAACGTGACCTAACTGTTGGATTGTTCTTTTCTCCAATTTCATTTTTAGATTGATTGCCATATAACTGCTCCTGGATTTTAAGCAGGTCCTGTGTTAATTGATACAATTTTGTATCCAATTCTCCGGGTTGTTTTCCTGTCCTGGATAAAGCCAGTTGCATGGCATTCACTTTCTTCATGGCATGGTTCAACTCAATGGAAGTAGCAGATATCAGTCCTTGTAAATCCTGTATTTCCTTCCAGAAAGCCACTGTTCTTTCAGGCGTGGAGCCTTCCAAAGCACCTTGCTGTAATTGCTTTACTTCAAAAGAAATGGGTTCGGACAAAGGCATAACTACGCCATCTATTTCTTTCGACATGGAAACGGTATAAGTTCCCGGTGCAGCCATCGCTTTAAAGCCCCATGAATTGTTATTTTCAGTATGAATGTCTATGGCCATTGTTCCTGGATACCGTAAATCCCAGGCCACACGGTGAAATCCTTTTAAGCCCGGACCTTGTAGCTTACGTATAACATACCCATTTTCATCGGTAATTGTAAGCCATATCTTTGGTTCAGATTGCCTGCGTTCTGCTTCCACGACCTCCCAACCGGGAAATGTTACCGGTTCATCATTTTTAACCAGTTCCTTTTCTTTTTCCTGCCTGACCGCTTTATCCGTTTTATAACCTTCCGACAGGTAATAGGTAAAAACAACTCCAAAAGGCGGGTTGGGTGCTATAAAATCGCTGGCCCCCAGCTTTCCTTTACCTATTCGGGGCATATACCACCAGGCATC
>PKSW01000100.1 GCA_002869465.1 Marinilabiliales bacterium | reverse complement strand
CATCCGTGTTAGAAAAAGGCAAACATCAATTTGAGTGCAACACGATGGGCCTGCCGGCAGGGGTTTATACCATTGAAATGATGAGTGAGCGCCAAAATAATATGAGGAAAATAGTGGTGATGAAATAAGCACAAATTAATTTTTAAAATTATACAAAGAAAATCTTTATATGATACTTAAAACTGAATAGAAAACTTGACATTGGCCAAGAATAGAATTACTTTTATAGTCCCAAAACTCAGATGACTAATAAACGGATAATGTTTTCTATGAAACTAACGGGAATCAGCCTTTTGTGCAATACTAACTTCACTAATTGTTTTACCAAATTGCACAAAGGGCTTTTTTATTCCCATTGAATATATATTTTAAAACGTGGTGATGAAAGATGTACGGTGTTTCTAAAAGTCACCAAAGCCTCGTAAAATTTACGGGGCTTTTTACATTATAAAATTGATTTGTAACCTTTTATAATTATTGTCGTAAATAACCTTGACTAAATTAATTTTTAGTTATCATACGGTGCTCCCGATTTCCCTCAGATCGGGACTTTTTTTTCCCTTTATTCGATCATCCCCAAATAAAAAAGCCAGAGACAATAAACTGTAAAAAAATTGTCCTGGCTCTGCAATCGATAACAAGTTAGAAGAGTTGAAACTCTCCGACTATCGAAGTAACAAATCTTAAATACTTTTTATAAATTTATACTTAAAATTCTCAAAGGGGTTTCAATTACTATTGAGTTGTATGCCACTCATCGTTTATTTGATTAAATATGTCAATTGATAAGGATTCTGAAGAATGGTTGGTAATGCGATATTTCAGGGAGAAATACACAGATTTTCCCAGGGGGAAGTTAGTTAAATCTGAGTCGCCTGATTTTATTTTGAAATTAAGCAGAAAGAAAAGCATTGGTATTGAACGGACCAGGTTAGACTATATAATAAATAACAATCCTGATTTATGGCCGGTATATCTCATCAGTTTAATTGAAAAAAAGGAAGAAAAACTGCGTTTGTATAAAAAGAAGTTGTTTGCCAAATACTGGTTACTTATGACTGTTGAGGATGTTAATTTAAAGGATATTCATAAACATATTAGAGATTATAATTTTCTCTTTGATGACGTGTTTCTTTTTGATCTCTTTTCCGGCGAAATAACAGAGTTGTAAGCAACCCGTTTAATTCATACAATCAATTTGGTTTCATCTTCGATTGCGAAATAAGAGCTTCTTTTTAGTTATATTTGTAATGTTCTAACTTATATGGTAATGAGTTAGGAAGAATGAGCCCCACTCAAATAGTTCACCCTTTTTGACGGGGCTTTTTAATTAAATATGCTAATTTCACATCCAAAATAGTATTATTGACCGATCACTTCCAACTAAGCAATGAATAGAAACAGAATGGCAGATTTACTTAAGGGTTTGGCTGTTATCTTTATGATACAGGTGCACCTGGTTGAGTTGTTTGCTACAACTGACATCTATATGAGTTGGATCGGTAAAATATCCTTGTTTTTAGGTGGCCCTCCGGCAGCGCCTGTTTTTATGGTGGTGATGGGTTATTATTTTGCCATGTCAAAACGAACGATGAAAGGTGGAGTCATAAGAGGTTTGAAGCTGATCCTGCTGGGCTTTTTATTGAATGTGGGTTTGAACCTGCATCTTTTTTTCAAAATTGTGAATGGATCCATAGTAACCAGTCCGTGGCCTTACCTGTTTGGTGTGGATATTCTTTTTCTTGCCGGCTTAAGTCTCATTATCTTATCCATCGTTAAGCATTATTTTAAATTAAAGTTATGGCCGTACGTTATTTTACTGGCATTTGTTTTCATTGTTCAGATTTTTGATTCGTCTGCTCGGCAAACGGGGGTTTTGGCGTATTTCAAAGCTTATTTCATGGGCGATAGCATCTGGTGGTCCTATTTTCCGCTGATTCCCTGGCTGGCGTATCCAACTGCAGGATTTATCTTCTATATCATTAAGAACCAGGTCGATGTTTCATATAAAAACTACAGAAGCTATTTGGTGCTGTTTTCCGGAATCATCACGATTATATTTATAAGCTATGGCGTGAATATATCAGCTGAACTATCCGAATATTACCATCATGGAATCCTGTTCTTTTTATATACATCCTGCTTTTTGATTTTCTATGCGATTGGAGTGGAAATGATAACCCATATGGAAGGAACATGGCTAAGCAGGTGGATTGAATGGCTCGGTATCCATGTTACCGCAGTGTATGTAATTCAATGGCTGCTGATTGGCAATATAGCTACAACTATTTACAAAACGCAAGGATATGGGCAACTGGCTTTCTGGTTCGTAGTGGTGCTAATAGTAACTTCGGCAGGTGTTTTAATTTGGAACAGGATCAAACGGTTCGTGAGTTTTTAAAGAATATTTGCATCAGATAAATTCTTTTCAGAATCATTTTATCTTTATCGCATCATTGCAGATTTATATCTAAACACGCTAAGAAACCTGTTGTTGGGATTATTTTTTAAGGATGCTGTTTTTAAAAAGTATATAAATGTCATTAAAATCCCTTGAGCGAATAGAAACATGCATTATTGTATTGTTTGTTTTCAGCTTGCCATTTTATAATGTTTCACTTTTACTTGATAAAGTTACTCCTTTTCTAATGGTAATATGGGCCATTATCTCCATCATAAAATTCTATATTTCAAAGCTATCCATTCATTTGAATATCTTTTTTTTCATTCTTGCGGGATTCTATTTTCTCTATGGTTTCGGACTCTTGTATTCTGAAAACCTGAATGCAGGCTTGTTAAAAATGGAAAATAAATCATCATTTTTCATTATACCCATATTAACTTTATTGAGTTCTTCGCTATATCAAAAAAGGAAATGGTATTTGATTTCATTTGTTATTTCAAATTTCACGGCTTCCATTATTTGCCTGTTTATTGCTTTACAGGATTTTACATATGGTAATTTGTATTACATCCATTTCTCCTATTTTTTGCATCCTTCTTATTTTGCCTTGTATGTGGTTTTTTCAATGCACATCGTGTGGCAGTTGATTTCGACAGAAAAAGGCATGGGAATCATGCTGAAACGGGTCCTGTACTTTGTAATGCTATATTTCGCATTTATTGTATATCTCATTTCCTCAAAAATTGGTATTATCAGTGGCATTTTAAGTTTGTCTTTTATATTCTTTCATGAATTCAGCGCCACTTACAAACTCTCAAAAAGAACTGTTTTTCTTGTTGTGATGATATCTTCGTTTGTTTATTCAGGTGTAACAAATCACAGGTTCAGGATTTTTTCAGAAAACATTCAAAAAACACCCACCGAAAACACACATACGCGATTTTTAATCTGGCAAGAATCCCTGAACGTCATTGAGGAAAATATTTTTTTTGGTCAGGGAACGGGTGACGCTCAATCAGCATTGAATAAAAGATACCTGTCAAAAGGTTATATGGACGCCTATGAACATCAGTTGAATGCCCACAACCAGTATTTGGAAACATTTATATCCTTAGGGCTGATCGGCTTCATTGCGCTGCTCCTCTTATTCATACTTCCTTTATATTACCTGAAGGATCAGTTTGAAATATTGTCGGTCGTATTTCTTTTTTTGATTGGCTTTCATCTTTTGTTCGAGTCCATGTTCGAGAGGTTTTGGGGAATTGTATTTTTTGCTTTTTTCTTCTCGCTTTTTTTCATATCAAAAAGATCAATGAGCAAAGTGTAACTCCATCAATTTATTTTTGTCAATCCCAAATAGCACGAGTCGCATCCTGCAGGCTTCACTTCGGGCGCACACCAGACAATGCCGTTGATTCAAACAGAGGGTGTTTATGCTTAGCTTTGCAAAGTCCTAACTTATATGGTAATGAGTTAGGAAGAATGAGCCCCATTCAAATAGTTCACCCTTTTTGACGGGGCTTTTTATATGGAGACAAACAAAAAAGCCCCGGAAGATTCCAGGGCTATTGTTTAGAGAAAGGCAATTATTACCATATATCCGGCAATGATTCATCAGGAATCATCCAATAAGATGGTCTGTCGTAATAAATGTCGTGGGGATTATTGACATCTGGTGGTCCAAGGTATTCAGTGCCCATCTGTTGCGCCAGTTCTTGAGGAATACCATCCGCAAAAGCTGAAACTGACAGGAAGAAAATACAAATCATAAGGAGTGAAGCAATTTTAGTTTTCATTGTAAATGTATTTTTTTTAGTGGAGCTAAGATACTATCAAGAAAACAAAATGCATGTTAATTATTTGTTACTTAACAGTTTATTAACTTAACATAACTTTTATCAGATTTGTTATTTCATAAAAAAAGCCCCAGAAAAAACCAGGGCTATCTTTCAAGAGTGTATAGAGTTGATTACTGATGATCAGGGAGTGATTCTGGCGGACCTATCCACCATGGTGGCATTGTGTAATCAATGATGTTACCATCATCATCGATAATTGGATCTCCACAACCGCAGTCAGGTAAAATCTTTGTTTTTGTAGGCGTGTCATTATCAGCAAATACTGAAATAGTTAAGAAGAACATCATGGCCATTAGTACGGCGGTAATTTTAGTTTTCATTGTAAATGTATTTTTATTAATAGTGGAGCTAAGATACTATCAAGAAAACAAAATGCATGTTAATTATTTGTTAGTTAACAGTTTATTAACTATAAATTGACATTCGTCAATTATTTTATTATTTTTGGGTGGTAAGCTTTCTCACTAAGCATAATGGATGAGTTCCTCGTTAATGAAGCTAAATTCCCTTCATTCATTAACGGGGGTTTTTTATACTACATTCCTGACTGACATAGAATCTGACATATAAAACAAAAAGCCACTCTTTTATAGCTAGCTAATTTACAGATTTTCAGTTGTCGGGGTGGCAGGATTAACTTCGTTGATCCTGTGTTGGCGAGGCGAACATGCTATCTTATGATCCCGAGATACACATCAAAAATTAAAGCGTTTTATCATAATATTTTAATGATTTTAACACGGATTCTTTATAGCTTCTGCTTAATGGAAGTTCTATATCTCCGATCTCAATGGAGTGTGATGTAAATGCTGTTACATGCATTAAGCCTACAATAAAGGATTTATGAATCCTTAAGAAATGATCTTGAGGTAATTGTTTTTCAATATATCCAATCTGAACTTTCGTAACTATTTTATTTGAATTAGTATGTATTCGGATATATTCTTTTAAACTCTCAATGTAAAGAATATCCTTCAGATAGATTTTCTGTACTTTTTTATTTTCTTTTACATAAATGAATAGGTCGGGTGACAGCGATTGCCTGTCATCTGACAGGAGGATTGGCCTTGAGTCATTGTTTTCAAAGTATTTATTCATGGCCTTTAAAAACCTTTCGAAGGAAACAGGCTTCAGCAGATAATCAATTACGTCCAACTCATATCCTTCAATGGCAAAATCGCGGTATGCGGTAACAATAATTACTTTTGGAGGGTTTTTAAGAGTTTTTAGAAAGTCAAGACCAGTCAGCTTAGGCATTTGAATGTCAAGGAACATCAAATCAACTTTATCTTTCTGAAGGACAGAAATTGCCTCCATTGCATTCCTGCATTCAGCGATAACATTTGTATTAGGAATATTTTCCAGATGTTTTTTTATGACACTTCTGGCAATAGGTTCATCATCGATAATTACACATCTAGTTTTCATTTTTTTAGTTTATGATGCTAGTTTCAATTCTAAATAAGCTTTAAACTCATTTCCATCGTCTTTTATATCCAATTTAAAACCATGTTTATATTGTAATATAAGCCTTTTCCTCAGGTTTTCAAGGCCGATGCCTTCAGATACCTGGTTTGCTGTAACTTCTCCAACTTCTTTCGAATTGCTGACTGAATATTTTAAATAATGATTTTCGATATTGATATTGATATGCAGCCATTTCCTGTCAGCCTGTTTACTCATACCATGTTTAAAAGCGTTTTCAACATAAGGAAGTAATATCAAAGGGGCTATTTTCAGATTCTTTAATCGTCCATCAATTGTAAATGCAATATCAAGTGATTCGTCATGCCTGATTTTTTCGAGGGCGATATAATTTTCAAGAAGTTTAATTTCCTTTTCAAGCGGCACAAGGTTCTCATTGCATTCATACAGCATATAATCAAGCATTTCTGAAAGTTTAACAACGACTTCTGATGCCAGGTCTGATTTCTCCAAAGTCAGACCATATAAATTATTTAATGTGTTGAACAAAAAGTGGGGGTGTATCTGAGCTTTAAGAAATTTTAATTCTGATTCCCTTAACTTAAGTTCAATTTCTATTTTATCTTTTTCAATCTTTTGTTTTTCCTGGATAACCCACAGCCAATTTTTCGCAACTTTAATGGTAGATGCCAGTCCAGTGATCATAAACTGTACAACAATTGTCCAGAGAAATGTTAATTTTACATACTCTTCAAAACTACTCCATCTGTTTTCATCGAGAATGCGATTTAAACCAAAGTACTCATAGGGAAGTGATATCAGCAGAGAGAACGCAACAATAAATACGAGATATGAAAGTATGAAATGTATATATTTCTTTTGGAATAAGAAATGAGGGATTAAAAAATAAATTACAATATAAGTGCTTAAAATATCAGACGGTAAGTACAATAAATTTAATAAAAAGGTTTCGTTTGAATATCTTCCTGAAAGCAGCGTGGGGAATAGGAATAGACAATAGATGAATACCCAAAAAATAATGTGACTTAAGATCCTGTATCTAAAATTAAATTGTTTGATCATTTTATAAAAGAGTCATTATAAAGATAGTATAGTTTTTAAAAAGTGAGTCATTCATCTATCCAAAAATCCGGTTTCGCTATGACACCGCCGCTTTCACGGCAATCTATGCATGCAGGGTGAGTTACTGCCCTTCCTCCATAAGGATCTTGTGTAACGTATATGGGCCAATATCCCGGATCTGTCATCCATAAATCATTATATGACTCATAGTCTTGTTGCGTTAATTCACAGGTTGAATAATAAAAGGGAACTGAGGATGGTGGTCTTTCAAAAAACACCCTACGTTCCGATACACCTGCAGCAAAGAAATACCCCAAAACAATCTCATTTGGATCATTTTTATTTGATATATTACCTTTTGCCTGGAAGGGTTGTTGTGCATTAAATGGTCCGTCAGCAGTATGAATTCTTTCGAGTTCTTTCCAGAAAATAAAGGCATTTTTTGTTAAGCTGAATTGCTTCAGTAATAAGCTGTATCGAATCGAAAGTTGTCTCGTATCGGTGCTCACAAAGTGTAAGGGAAATCTATCAACTTTCGGTATGCTAAGACCTTCAGTGCTATATGTGAATACCTGATTCACCGTAAATGTATGCCAGCACGTAAACAAAGAATCAGTGTTGGGGAATATTTTTAACGTCCTTCGATCAAAAATATACCTGATTTTAAAGTCAACATTGTATTTGTATGTGGCTTGTAATCGCCATAAGAAATAGTTTGTATCTGTGACTGATTCCTGCGTATTAATATAAAACTGGTAACCTATTTTACTGTATAATTGGTTTGGGTTGTATTTTGTCTCAATTTCAGTATATACTGATTCTATTTCGGTTGGTGCATATAGTTGCTCGAAAGTAGATTCATAGGTTTGATTTGATGGAGTTCGAATAATGAGCTTATAACTTCTTCCTGCGATTCCTCTAAAACCATTCGAAGAAGTGTACGAGCCAGGCGCTGATTCGATCAGATTCTCCACAATGCCGAAGTTATCCTTTAAAGAAACCTCACATCCGGTAATAGGTGTATTCGCAACTGTATAGATTCTGGATGCATTTGAGAGTGTAATGAGGCAAGGATTGCAATTTGTTATATGACCATCTACTACTAACAGTCGCTCATCGCTGGCGTTAATTTTTGGCCAGTATGTTTCATTGCATGATAATATGACAGTAAATGCGAGAGAAAAAGCAACTAAGCGTGCGTTATTTAAGATGCGTGGTTTCAATATGTACTGCAAGTTTGAGACAAATTTAATTTACGAACTTCTCTTCATTTAATTTTTTATCTAAGCTGCAGAAACTAGTATATAACTGACAATTTATAAGGTATAAGATGCACATTGTCTATTCTTTCGTGTCAGTTGATATGCTGGATTATTCAGGTGGGAGATTTTATTTGTTTTCAGTAAT
>PKSW01000161.1 GCA_002869465.1 Marinilabiliales bacterium | reverse complement strand
CAATAAAAAGTTTATCAGACGGTTTCAATTTATTGAATCAGAATCACTGAAAGATGGAAAGAACCTGGTAAAAATGTCATTATCCGAAATGGATGCATATTGGATGAAGGCTAAAAAGTTAGAAGATTGATCCGGTTTGAGGGGTTCTATGTCATTTTATAAGATTTGAATAGCGAAACGTATGAGCAATAATTTATTTTGGAATGGCTTGTATTTGAAAATTAAAAAAAATTCAGTTATTGTTGTTCCTATCATTTTTCTTGTTCTGGCTATTCTCATCCATTTTAGCAACGGCAAATTCTTTTTACTGAATACCGATCCAGAATACTTTCACCTGTTTAATGGTTTAAATATGTCCATTTTCAACCTAGCGGTTGAATACATTGACCACCCAGGAACAACCGTTCAGGTTTTATTTGCTGTTTCGGCGCATATTGTTAATTTATTATTTCCCGGAACTGATATTATTTCCAATGCATTGAACCATCCCGAAGCGTTTATACATGGTGCAAATATCCTATTAAATACTTGCATTGCTATGGCATTATTTATTTTAGGATATAAAACTTATCAATACAGCGGTAATTTATTATTGTCGTTGCTATTACAATTAACACCATTTTTCAGTATCCGTGTTCTAATCATATCAGGGAGAATAATACCTGAATCTGTTTTGATCGTTCCAATATTACTTTTGATTTTACTGATCATAAAATACATATACGATAAAAACGAAAAATTAAACAACCGGAAATATGTGTTGGCTTTTGCCATTATTGGTGGATTGGGTATGGCAACCAAATTATTTTACCTACCTTTTCTAATTATTCCCTTGTTTTTGCTTCAGACAAAACAAAGCAGATGGAAGTACCTTTTCTACACAGCCATAGCCACATTTATATTTGCTTTTCCTCTGTTTGTGAATTTTGGCAAATCATGGACCTGGTATACGAATATGCTGTTGCACAGCGGTAAATGGGGATCGGGAGATGCAAATATTATTGATCTTTCAGAAATACCAAATCGCTTGCAGCAGATATTTTATACAGATAGGGTATTTTTTATAATTACAGGCCTGGCCATTGTCCAACTCATTTTATTTTTCAGTCTGAAAATTTTAAAGAATAAAACCCAGGTATCTCTTTTACTGAAGCGTGCCCTATTGGCGGTGATTACTACTATCATCATTTTTGGTTTATTTGTTACAAAGCACTTCGCCCATCACTATATTATTCCAATTTTGGTTTTGAAAGCTTTTGTTGTTTTCCTGATGGCAAGTCTCCTGATAGAAATAATTGAGTTAAAAAATATCAGAAGATATATTTCAATGGCTGCTATTTTAATAGCTGTATTGCTCATTATTCCTCAATTAAAACAATTAAGTACTTCCGTTCATTTTAAGCAGAGCCAGGCAGCCAAATTTGAAGAAAGATTTAATTTACTAAATACCTATAATCAGAAAGAAAATACATTAATTATCAGCACTCATTATCGGGGTGCACCATTTATACAGGCTGCTATGGCTGGGGGTGTTATGTTGAGCGGACACCTAAGGAGTACTTTTAAATATCAACTAAGTGAAAAATATCCCAATACCTTTTTATTTGTTACCTGGAGTGATCAGTTTTATTTCTGGGATGAATTTTTAGATGCGAATGAGTTCATTGATCCGAAAAAACCGGTTTATATTTATATTGGTGAGGGAAAAGATATGCACCTTGAAATAATATTGAAAAGAATTAACGATGCATTTCCTTCTTTTTCAGCTGAATTAAAAGTTTTAAATCATTTTACGGAACCTGAAGCCTACTTCTACGAGTTAAAACTGAATAGACGTTAATTTTATAAAAAAAACGCCGGAATAACCCGGCGCTGTATTTTACAAAAGATAAGTTTAATGTTCGCTTAGGTATTTGGCAACACCAGCTGCATCGGCAACCATAGCGTCATCACCTGGTTTCCAGTCGGCTGGGCAAACTTCGCCATTTTCTTCAAAAAACTGCAATGCATCTATCATACGAATAGCTTCGTCAACAGAACGTCCGAGTGGCAGATCATTCACAACCTGATGGCGCACAATGCCTTGTTTATCGATTAAGAACAGGCCACGATATGCCACAGCTTCACAATGAAATTCCATCTCACCTTCATCATTATAATCATATTCACCAGCCAAAACATCATAATTTTCAGCAATGGTTTTTGATAAATCAGATACCAGCGGATATTTCACGCCTTTAATACCACCGTTATTTTTTTCAGTATTTAACCAGGCCCAGTGTGAAAACTGTGAGTCGACTGAACAGCCTACAACGGCTACATTTCTTTTATTAAACTCTTCCATTTTATCCTGAAAAGCAATGATTTCCGTTGGGCAAACAAAAGTAAAATCTAAAGGATAAAAGAAGAAAATAACATGTTTTTTTCCAATATACTGTTCAAGTGAAAATTTTTCTACAAATTCACCGCCATTAACAACGGCATTTGCTTCAAATAGTGGGGCTTTTTTTCCAACTAAAACTGCCATAAGTATTTAATATTTATGTTTAGAATTAATAATTTAAGTGCAAAATTAAGAATAATTTTAAATAAGAAATCAATATTAGATAGTGCATTAAAATGCTATTAATTCATTAATTCATCAAAGTCCACCATAATTGGCATATCCCTTCTGAAATCATACAGCGTGAGTTTTCTGATTTCAAAATAGCTTTTCCAGTAAGTCATCAACGAGCGGTAATAATTCATTTTTGAATTATCGTTATCGATCTGTGCATTGTTCAGTTCCAGCACATCATTTACCTTACCGATCATATAACGTTTCTGTGTTACTTCAAAACGTTTTTGTGCGACCGTATCAGATTTGGCTGCTATTCTTAATTGCTTTTCCTGCATATTGAACTGCATCACGTTTAAAAAAACATTTTGTTCAAAATCAATTTTTTCCTGTTCTACAGCCGTTGATACCAAATCAAGGCTTGATTCGGCCATTTTTATATTTCCACGGGCCCTGCCCCAGTCGAGAATAGGAACCGTAATACCAAGCGTAACCCGTTCTTCATCCAGGGGATCTTTGTAGGCATATTCAATATCGGTAGATGTTTGTGTTAAACCAAAAGAAGCAAATAGTTCAGCATCGAAGCGGCCTTCTCTTTTGGCCCGATTTAATTGACTTTCCGCTTCGAGCATGCGCCTTTGGAATTCCAAACCTGCTGACGTATTATTTTTAGCTTCAACAATGGCTTTCTGTGCTGGTACGATAAAATGGGGTGTTTCTGCTGGTGGAATCAACTCGACTAACTCTTCATCTTTCAACCTCAAAAAAGACTTAAATACAAATAATTTATTTTGATAATCGAGTTCGGTATTTTCAACTGAAGCCTCGGCCTTCAGCAAATTCAACTCCAGTTGGAGCAGCTCGTTTTCTGCTATTTTCCCCAGATTGTACCTGCCAAGGGCAATTTTATACAAAGTGTCATAATTCGCATAGTTTTTAGATGCGATTCCAAGTTCAATTTGCGCTAACAATAAAGAGAAGAAATGATCAACAGCCGTAATACTTACCTGTTCGTTAGTTTCAATGTACAGTCTTTGGGCTTCCTCAAATTTCATGGGTTCAATTAAACGGTCCCATTTATAAGGGTTATAATGAAAGATGGGTTGCCTGATGCCGATATTCACCATATTGGTTAAATACTGGGTGATTGAAGTATCGCTCAGATTATTATCCAGCCGCTGGATACCTGAACTTAAAAACACCTCCCCTCCTGTAATCCCTATTTTTTGATTTACAGATAGTGCAACCGAATACGACTGTAAACTTTGAGGTGTGTATACCGTGGTGCCATCCTGGGCAGATATTTCATTAATGCTTCGGTTGATATTAGGCAGTGTCGCATCCAACTGCAAACCTGGTAAAT
Organism: Marinilabiliales bacterium; assembly: GCA_002869465.1. Classification (GTDB taxonomy): domain Bacteria; phylum Bacteroidota; class Bacteroidia; order Bacteroidales; family F082; genus UBA4459. The sequence continues at coordinate 4,378 of PKSW01000161.1, read as the reverse complement.
ATGTTGCTTTAAATGTCCGGTAACTCCAGTAACTTCTTCTGTACTGGTGCTTGGCTATCTGGGCATCAGGTGATTGGTCCTGGGCAATTTTGATGACTTCCTGGAGGTTGAATTTTACTATATTCTGACTATTTGAATAATTAATAACATTAACAAAAAATAGTATAAAAACCGCTCTTATTACGTCAAATTTAAATCTTTTCATAAGAAGTTCATATTAATCATGTCGCAATGATTCAACCGGATCCTGTTCAGAGGCTTTTTTGGCAGGCAGATACCCAAAAATAATACCTACTGAAGCAGCTACGCCGAATGAAATAACAATAGACCAGAATGATACGACTGTTGAAATATCAGTGGTCGCCGTGATTACTTTGGCCATGATAACACCCAGCAAAATGCCGATGAAACCACCAGTGATGCTGATAAATGTTGCCTCAGCTAAAAATTGGAAAACGATGTCTTTCTTCGTCGCTCCGGTAGCCCTTCGAACACCTATTTCCCTGATCCTTTCCATCACGGAAGCAAGCATAATATTCATAATGCCAATACCGCCAACGATTAGCGATATTCCTGCAATAGCACCCAAAACGATATTGAAAATGTCTTTTGTTTTTTGTTCCTGTTTGAGTAATAATTCGGGAATCTTAATTTCAAAATCTTCAACACCCTGGTGTCTTCTCATCATCAGTTTTTTTAAAACGAGGGCAGTTGATGCCAGTTGATCGCTGTCTTTCACCTGAACAACTATTTTATCCAGTTGGTTGGCTTCAACTCCGGCGCCATCATTTTCAGTAATCATCATACTTCCGCCACCAAAATAAAAAGCACTTGAACTGTTCAATGCTGCCTGGTTGATAAGCGAACGGTCTTTGTACCTAATCAAAAGTGTTTTAATGGGCGTAAAAACGCTTCGGTTATAATCGCTGATGCCCATTTCTTCGGCATTCTCATTAATAATTACACCTTCCAGTACGCCAATCACCTGCAACCAAACCGAGCCGCATTTCAAATGTTTGCCAATGGGATTCTCATTAGGGAATAACTTGGCTTTTACTTCCGGTCCGATCACGCATACGGGCGATCCTTCTTCAAGGTGTTGCCTGCTGAATAATTTGCCAAACCTGGCTTTCTGGCCAAATAAATCAAAAAACTCTTCGTTCACACCTGACAGGTTTATACTCAATTTTCTACCTTTTCTTATGGAGAGCGTCGGGTAAATAATTTCCGGGCTTACTTTTTCAACTGTTGGGATCGCTTCCAGTATATTTTCAGCATCTTTCAATGTCAATCCCGGGGAATACTTTTTCTTCAGGGTTTTACCGGATTCCTCTGAATCTTCATTTGCATCATTATCCGCATTACTCACCGGCAGGATAACGATATTATTCACACCTACCAGTTTGATCTGCTGAAGAATTTCCTGCCGGGCTCCATTACCGATGGCCATCATAGCAATAACGGCCCCAACGCCAAAAATAATTCCAAGCGCTGTTAATATGGAGCGAAACTTATTATTCGCCACTGCTTCAAGAGAAATGCTTAATATTTGAAAATATCTTTCCACGAAGCTGCAAATTTACGAGAATGTTGACGTTATATACGATGATTTTTAAAAAATATGGATTGTTACTAAAACGTGATAAGTAATGCAAAGATTGCATGAAAGTATGGGTCGTAATTATTATTTTTGGGAGCATTGAAATCGGTTTATTCCAATATTAAAAACAAATCACTTACACTATGAATACTCTTGTTTTAGGCTCCGGAGGACGTGAACATGCACTGGCATGGAAAATTGCAGAAAGCCCTTTAAATACGAATTTGTTCATTGCCCCAGGGAATGCGGGTACAAGAAATGTCGGTGTGAATATTCCTGCTGATCTGGATAATTTTGAATCTATCGGTTGTATTGCTATTGAAAATGAAATAGATTTGGTTGTTGTGGGCCCCGAAGCACCGCTGGTGGAAGGCATTCACGATTATTTTTTAAGCAGGGAAGAGTTGAAAAACATACCTGTTATAGGACCTGTTAAAAAAGGTGCGATGCTTGAAGGAAGCAAGGATTTTGCCAAGGCATTCATGCAGAAATACAATATCCCCACGGCTGCTTCCCGGACGTTTGCAAAGGAAAATTTTGAAGAAGGATTATTGTATTTGGAAACGTTAAATGCGCCTTATGTTTTGAAAGCTGACGGACTGGCTGCCGGCAAAGGAGTGCTAATCCTGAACAATTTGGAGGAAGCTAAACAGGAATTATCGGAAATGCTTAATGATTCTAAATTCGGTGAAGCGTCATCTAAAGTGGTGATTGAAGAATTTTTGGATGGAATTGAGTTGTCAGTCTTTGCACTAGCAGATGGGATACATTACAAATTGCTGCCAAAAGCAAAAGATTACAAACGTATTGGAGAAGGAAATACGGGCCTGAATACCGGCGGAATGGGATCCATATCACCCGTGCCTTTTGTGAATTCTGAGTTTTTAACCAAGATTGAGAAGAATATTGTAAAGCCAACAGTTGAAGGGTTGAAAAAAGAAGGTATAGATTACAGGGGATTTATATTCTTTGGCTTAATAAAAGTAGGTAATGATCCCTATGTTATTGAATACAATTGCCGGATGGGCGATCCTGAAGCGGAGTCGGTTATTCCGCGTATTAAAGGTGATTTGCTTGAACTGTTTGTCGCGGTTGGCAACCAGACACTTGACAAGGTGGAAATTAAATTTGATGAACGGAATGCGGCCACAGTGATGATGGTAGCTGGCGGATATCCTGAAAAATATCAAAAAGGCAATTTCATCACCATTCCGGATAATTTGTCGGACTGCATTGTTTTTCATTCAGGCACTACTATTGATGTGGAAACCGGCCACATAAAAACCAGCGGTGGACGTGTAATTGCCGTTACTTCCTATGGCAGAAATATGAAGGAAGCCCTTGAAAATGCATATAAAAACGTGGATCTTATTGATTTTAAAAATAAATATTTCAGGAAGGACCTGGGATTCGACTTAATGTAAAAAAGCATAAGAATCTATGATCAGCTATTTTAATTCGGGCTATCTGATCAGGTATCCGGTGGCATTTATTATCGCCAGCCTGGTATGGATTCCATCTTTCGTGTCGCATGACATCTATTTCGAGCCAAATTCTGTTTTTAGTTTATTGAATGTTGATATTGAGTGGTTTCGCGGGCAATCTCATATGCTTATTTGGGTCTCTTTTTTATTGACACTCATTTCGGCTTTGGCTATTAATCAGATATTGCGCGAATACGATCTGGTAAATATGCACAATACGGCCAGCCTGGTTGTATTTGTATTGTTCACATCCGCGATCCCACTCTTTACGTCTGTCAATTCATTTGTCATTATCAATGTATTGCTTATTCTTTTTATGCAGGGCATACTTAAACTGTCAGTCGTTGAGAATCCAGTTTCTGCACTTTTTAATGCCTCTTTTTACCTGGGAATTGCTTCCCTGTTTTATATCCCGATGGTTTACTTATTGCCTTTTATTTGGATTGCTGTGCTAATAAACAGGCACACGGATTTAAGAAACTTTCTGGTAAGTTTTGCCGGTCTGTTATTACCATTTCTTTTAATTTTTGCGATATTTTACTGGGACGATACAGCTATTGAAAAAGGCAAACAATTAATTGAAATGATGAGAGATCTGAATTTTTCAATAAAATTAAACATGCTTACTTATTTTGAAATCAGCTTGCTGCTGTTTTTACTGCTGATAATCGTAATTTCCTTCCTGATATTAATTGGAAAGATGGGTGAAAAGAGCAACTATACAAGGAAAAACTTGACGGTTTTATTCTATTACCTGTTTTCTACCTTGTTTATTTTTCTTTTATTCTCCGATCATCCTGACCACTTGCTTATATTCAGTTTGCCTGCTGCTTTTATTGTGACGATTACGGTTTATACCGTTAATAAGAGTCGTTTTATTAATATTTTATTTTGGCTCCTGTTTATGGGTATCATTTTGAATCAATATTATCGTTTACTGAATGTTACAGAAAACCTTTTCAAATAAATATGTTGAAGCCGGATGCGATGAAGCTGGGCGTGGTTGCTTGGCCGGACCGGTTTTTGGTGCTGCGGTTATATTGGATAGAAAGTTCAGAAATTCAAAATTAAATGATTCAAAAAAGTTATCGGTAAAAAACAGAAATGAATTACGTCTATTGATAGAGTCTGAAGCTGTCGCCTGGGCAGTGGCATCCGTTTCTGCTGAAGAGATTGATAAAATAAATATCCTGAATGCCAGTTTTCTTGCTATGCACAGAGCGTTGTCAAAACTAATGATAAAACCTGGTTTATTGCTGATCGACGGGAACAGGTTTAATGCATATGAGGACAT
>PKSW01000362.1 GCA_002869465.1 Marinilabiliales bacterium | reverse complement strand
GAATTTCTGGGATGTTGGATTTGGTATAAAATATAGTTTTAAAAATAGATAACGATAAATAATTAATCATGAAAACAATGAAAATATTTACACTGTTCATCGCACTCTTTAGTGTGATCCTTCTTCAGGCACAGGAAGAAGAAGAAATGAAATTACTGTTCAATAAAAAAGATAAACCGCAAACTGAAAAACAAAAGATCGCCAATGGTGGTTACGGTTCAATAAGCGTTGGCTGGACACAGATTGATGATAAAAATGCCATGGTTATTGGTGCCAGGGCAGCATGGATTGCCAACCATCATTTCGCGCTGGGTCTGGCGGGTCGTGGTTTCTTTAACAATTTTGATAATCAACAATACTTTGATGACTCTTATGATCCCAATTATGACCCGAATTATTCTTTATCAGGAGGTTATGGCGGATTACTTCTTGAACCAATCCTGGCTCCTATGTCACCGGTGCATGTCTCCTTTCCTGTATTGATAGGTGCGGGTGGTGTTGCTACTACTCCCGTTACCTGGCAAAATATTGATTATTATAACTATTATTATTTCAACTCTGATGCCTACTTTGTTTTGGAACCTGGAGTTGACGTCGAATTTAATATTACTAAATTCTTCAGGGTGGCCTTAGGTGGAAGTTATCGCTATACGAGCAATGTATATTTGCAACATAAATATTTAAATAGTGCAGATGAGACGGTATATGAAAATGTACCAACGAATGCACTACGTGGTTTTAACGTTGATATATCATTAAAATTTGGTTGGTTTTAAACGATCTTAACAGACAAGCAGTGAGCCGTCGTAATTGACGGCTTTTTTTGTGTCCAATCGCAAAATATTCATGGCAATAATTTCGTATTTTAGCTCAAACACCTTTTTTATTCACTTAAAATGATTTGAAAATGGAAAAGAAAAAATTCGCAGTTGTTTTATCATGAAGTGGCGTTTATGATGGCGCTGAAATACACGAAGCCACACTAGCCATGATGGCCATAGCAAAAGCAGGAGCAATTTATCAATGTTTTGCACCAGATATTAAGCAACACCATGTGATCAACCATCTAACAGGCGAGGAGATGCAGGAAGAGCGCAATGTGCTTATAGAATCCGCCCGAATTGCAAGAGGTGATATTAAACCCTTAGATAAGTTCGATGCAAAAGCGTTTGATGCGCTCATTTTCCCAGGCGGTTTTGGTGCAGCTAAAAATTTATCGACCGTTGCATTTGATGGACCAAATGCCACTGTAAATCCACAAGTTGAAAAAGCAGTTAAAGACATGATTGCATTTAAAAAACCCATAGGTGCTTTGTGTATTTCTCCGGCTTTTATTGCCAAAATTATTGGCAGCGGTGTTGAAGTTACCATTGGTTCGGATGAAGGCACGGCAGGAGCCATCAATGCTATGGGAGGGAAACATGTTGTTACAACACATGGCGAAGTTACGATTGATAAAAAATTTAATGTATTTACAACCCCGTGTTATATGCTGGATGCTACCATTCTTGATATTGAACAAGGTGCAACCAATATTGTAAATGCGATGATGGAAACGATGAACTAACACCGTTGTCATTCTGAGCATCGCGAAGAATCTCATCTTACTTAAAACTATGAATAGAATAAACAAATTATTCAACATCCAATACCCCATCATTCAGGGTGGTATGATCTGGTGCAGCGGCTGGAAATTGGCTTCTGCAGTAAGTAATGCAGGAGGATTGGGCCTGATTGGAACAGGTTCCATGTATCCTGAAGTAGCCGAAGAACATATTAAAAAGTGCAAAGCAGCTACCAATAAACCATTTGGAGTCAACATTCCATTACTTTATCCACAAACGGACGAAATTGTTTCTATCGTTCTAAAAGAAGGTGTGAAAATAGTTTTTACTTCAGCTGGCAATCCCGCTAAATACACATCACTGCTGAAAGAAAATGGCGTAACCGTTGTGCATGTGGTTGCCAATAAAAAATTTGCTTTGAAAGCCGTTGAAGCAGGCGTGGATGCCATTGTTGCTGAAGGTTTTGAGGCAGGAGGTCATAATGGAATTGAAGAAACAACCACTCTGGTGCTCATTCCCATGATCAAGAAAATTACAGAAACTCCATTGATTGCCGCCGGAGGGATTGCTTCGGGACAAGCAATTTACGCTGCCATGGCATTAGGAGCTGATGGTGTGCAAATCGGCAGCCGTTTCGCAGCTTCTGTTGAATCGTCAGCACATCCAAATTTTCTGAATGCTATTGTTGAGGCAGGCGATGGAGATACCCTGCTGGCCCTGAAACAAGTTGTTCCAGTGAGATTAATAAAAAATGAATTTTTACAACAGGTGCAACAATTAGAAAAATCTGGAGCTACCAAAGAAGAACTTATCAAATTACTCGACAGAGGCCGTGCCAAAAAAGGTATGTTTGAAGGCGACACTTCAGTGGGTGAACTTGAAATTGGCCAGGTTTCTTCTATGATTGACTCCATTGAGCCTGTTGAAAAAATCATGAAGAAGTTGGTTGCAGAATTTAATGAAACCTCAAATAATCTTAGCGGACTAAAACTCTGAAATATCATTAGATTCTTTCAAATATTTTCCTAACTTTGTTAAGCTTCATAAATTTTACATTTCACTAATTATCAAATAATTATGAATTTTGAGTTCACAGAAGAACAATTAATGATCAAACAGGCAGCCAAAGATTACGCCGAAAGAGAATTAATTCAGGATGTTTTAGAACGCGATGCCAAGGCAGAGTTCCCCACAAGGCACATAAAAAATCTGGCTGAACTGGGTTTCATGGGCATGATGGTCGACCCAAAATATGACGGCAGTGGCATGGACACAGTTTCATATGTGCTGGCGATGGAAGAGCTTTCTAAAATAGATTCTTCCACCAGTGTTATCATTTCGGTAAACAACTCGCTGGTATGTTACGGACTTCAAAAATTTGGAACAGAAGCACAAAAGGAGAAATACCTGAAGCCTTTAGCCCGAGGCGAACATATTGGTGCTTTTCTTTTATCAGAACCTGAAGCCGGTTCCGATGCCATGCACCAACACACCAGGGCAGAAGATATGGGTGATCATTACCTGCTGAATGGCACCAAAAACTGGATCACGAGTGGCAACTCAGCAACCACATATATTGTAATGGCTCAAACATATCCTGATAAGGGATACCGCGGTATTAATGCTTTCATCGTGGAAAGAAATTCCCCTGGTATAACTTTGGGGCCCCATGAAGATAAAATGGGGATGCGAAGCTCTGATACCCATTCGGTGATGTTTAGTGATGTAAAGGTGCCCAAAGAAAATAAAATTGGTGAAGATGGGTTTGGCTATAAATTTGCCATGAAAGCCCTTGAAGCAGGCCGGATTGGAATTGCATCACAGGCACTGGGTATTGCTTCCGGTGCATTTGAACGGGCGCTGGCTTATTCCAAAGAAAGAAAGGCTTTTGGAACCGAGATCGCCAACCATCAGGCCATCGCATTCAAACTGGCAGATATGGCGGTAAAAATTGAAAATGCCCGTAATTTATGCCTCAAAGCGGCTTGGTTAAAAGACCATAATAAACCTTTTGCCTTTGAAAGTGCTATGGCTAAATTATATGCTTCTGATATCGCGATGGAGGTGACAACCGAGGCAGTTCAAATTCATGGAGGTTATGGTTATGTGAAAGAATACCATGTAGAAAGGCTGATGCGTGAGGCCAAACTAACTCAAATTTATGAGGGTACTTCAGAAGTGCAAAAAATTGTCATTTCCCGTTCATTATTAAGAGAATAAAACAATAACTAATATATTTTGATATGAAAATTCTTGTATTAATCAGTAACGTGCCTGATACCACTACAAAAATAAGGTTCGTTGATAACAATAAAGCCTTTGATACCTCCGGTGTGCAATGGATCATCAACCCATGGGACGAGCTGGCATTGACCCGTGCTGTTGAATTGAAAGAAGCTGGAGGTGTGGAAACAATTACAGTAGCTAATGTTGGTGAAAGTATTACAGAACCCACGCTGCGTAAAGCACTTGCCGTTGGTGCCGATGATGCCATTCGAATCGACACAACACCCAAAGATGCATTCTATGTTGCATCGCAACTGGCACAAATTGCCAAAGACTTTGACGTGATCATGGTGGGGATTGAAGCATCCGACTACAATGGCTCTGCTGTAGGAGGTATGCTAGCCGAACTTCTCAATTTCAATTCCGTATCTGCCGTTTCGGGAATGAACATTGAAAATGGACAATTATCACTCACACGTGAAATTGACGGTGGACAGCAAAAAATTTCTGTTAAAACACCAGTGGTAACCATCGTTCAGAAAGGTATCGCAATTGACCCCAGGATTCCGGCCATGCGCGGCATCATGATGGCCCGTAAGAAACCATTAACAGTTCTTCCTGCTGTTGAAGCCGGCGAAAAAACATCCTATGTAAATTTTGAGCTTCCTCCCCCCAAAGCAGCATGCAAAATGGTTGACGAAGATAATGTGAAGGAACTGGTTCGCTTACTTCAGGAAGAAGCCAAAGCATTTTAAATTATTCACTTGAAAAAATGAAACTATGTCAATATTAGTATATACAGAAAACTGGGATGGCAAATTCAAAAAATTAAGTTTTGAACTCGTATCCTATGCCAAAGCACTGGCCAACGAATTAAGCACCACGGTAACAGTCCTTTCAATAGGTAAAGTAGCCGATGAAGAATTAAAAAAACTGGGGAATTATGGCGCTTCTAAAATATTAAATGTTGCCGATGCCCGCTTTGACAGTTTAGATAATAAAGCCCTTGCGCTGGCAGTAGCCAACGCAGCCAAATCAGAAGGATCAAAAGCAGTTGTTTTCGCTCATAATAACCTAGGCAAAGCTATTGCACCCAGGGTTTCAGTAAAACTTAAAGGCGGGATGGTTACCGGCGTTACGGCATTACCTGAAAATGTTGACCCCTTTGTTGTGAAAAAGAAAGTTTTTACCGGGAAAGCGTTTGCCAATATCCAGATTCATGCGGATATTAAAATATTAACACTGGCACAAAACTCTTTTGAGCTGATCGAAACAGACAACAAAGCCGTTATCGAATCATTTGATGCGGGTGTTTCAGACGATGTTTTCTCAACTACAGTGAATGAAACAAACAAGGTAACGGGCAAAGTGCTTCTTACCGATGCGGAAATTGTTGTTTCAGGTGGACGTGGTTTCAAAGGACCTGAAAACTGGGGCATATTAGAAGAGTTGGCAGATGTGCTAGGGGCAGGTATGGCTTGCTCACGACCTGTTTCCGACGAAGGTTGGCGCGGTCATGAGGAACATGTAGGACAGACCGGGAAAATTATTGCACCGAATCTTTATTTCGCATTCGGAATTTCAGGTGCTATCCAACACCTGGGTGGAGTAAATTCTTCAAAAATCATTGTGGCGGTGAATAAAGATGCTGAAGCACCGATTTTTGAAGCTGCCGATTATGGTATTGTTGGCGATCTCTTCAAAGTTATTCCACAATTAACCGAAGAAATAAAGACGATAAAAAGCTAAAAACCTTTTTAAAGAAATATTTTATTAACCTGGCTATATTAAGCCAGGTTTTTTTATATAAAAAAATAGAATATCCCAAGCATAGAAATTACGCCTAATATAAAACCAGCGTATACTTGTGAAGGTGTGTGTGCATTTAGTTTCAGACGCGCCGAACCAGTTATGCCAGTTACGAGAATGATGAGCAAGATATACAAGCGAATATCCTGATGAATGAGAAATGAAAACCCGATAAAAGTGGCTAATAATCCTCCCAAAGCCATCATATGGAGTGATATTTTAAAAAAATAATTAATCAGTAAACTCAATAAAACCAATACAGTCGCTCCCAGCATAAACATGGTGAAAATTGTATTTACAGGCAATTCACGAAAAATATGATATGTTGCATAAAAAAAGAGGGCCACGATAATCAGGGGAATAGACCTATCTCTGCTCGAATGCATCTCAATACTTTCCACCAATTTCAATTTTACCATAAAAAACATGGAAACGGCCGGTAAAAGGAAAGTGAATATAAAAACGAAAACCAGTAAAATAAATTTGTATTTAAAAGGCAGCACATGCATATAATGGCTATTGATATTGAACAGGATCAATATCGCATATGTGGGTATTAAAAGCGGATGAAATAGTATGGAAATGAGTTTGGCTGTTTTACTACCCATCAGCTATAATTCTTTTCTGAGCCTCGCAACGGGAATAGACAGTTGTTCGCGGTATTTGGCAACCGTTCGCCTGGCGATGGGATAACCTTTTTCTTTCAGCAATTTGGTCAGGTGTTCATCAGTTAATGGTTTTGCTTTGTCCTCCGCTTCAATGATCTGTTTGAGGATGGTTTTGATTTCACGGGTTGAAACCTCCTCGCCATCATCATTTTGCATCGATTCGGAGAAGAAACTTTTTAAAAGGAAAGTTCCAAAAGCGGTTTGTACATATTTGCTGTTGGCGACCCTTGAAATGGTAGAAATATCCAAATGCACCATTTCTGCTATATCTTTCAATATCATTGGCTTAAGAAGCGTTTCATCACCGGTTTTAAAGTATTCATACTGGTAATTCATGATGGCTTCCATGGTTGTATACAGCGTATTTTGCCGCTGCCTGATGGCCTCAATAAACCATTTGGCTGAATCCACTTTTTGTTTGATAAAAGAATAGGCTTCGCGTTGTTTTTTACTTCGTTTTTGCTTGCTTAGGTCGTTGATCATTCCGGCATAGGTTGAACTCACCCTCAAATCGGGTGTATTCCAAGAATTCAATGATAATTCAAGGGTTCCGCTTGTATTTCTTATGGTAAAATCAGGAATGATATAATGATTGGTTTTGGTAGATTCACTTAGTGAATTGCCTGGTTTCGGATTTAATGTCAGTATTTCATCAATGGCTTCTTTCAATTGTTCTTCGCTGATCTCAGCTCTTTTCATTATTTTACTGTAATGCTTTTTCGTAAATTCATTAAAGAAACGGTTGATGATTTTTATCGCAAGTTCGATCCTGGCACTGGGCAATTCCTTTTGTTTTCGACGCAATTGGATCAATAAACATTCCTGCAGATTCCTAGCACCTACGCCTGCCGGGTCAAGTTCCTGAATAACGCCTAAAATCTCTTCCACTTCCTTTTTCGTAGCTGTAAAATTTTGTGTAAAAGCCAGGTCGTCAACAATAGAGTCTGTCGACCGTTCCAAATAACCCGAATCGTCAATATTGCCAATAATGTATTGTCCTATTTTGAACTTATGCTCGCCCAGATGCCTGAGGCCTAACTGTTGGGTTAAAATTTCGTGAAAACTGAAACTTGACACAACCGGCATTTCCCGGTGTTCGTCATCAGCGCTATAATTATTTGTTTTTAGCTTATAAAGAGGCGTATCATCTTCATCCTGCATATAATCATCCAGGCTGAATTCTTCCTCTTTGTCAACGGTAATTTCGTCATCTCCATCATAATCCTCATCTTCTTCTTTATCCTGATCTTCGTCCCTGCTCTGTTCTTCAGCCTCCTCGTTCTCCACTTCCAAAGCAGGATTCTCTTCAATCTCCTGTTTTATTCTTTGCTCCAAACCAACAGCAGGTACTTGCAGCAGCTTCATCAGCAAAATTTGCTGCGGAGAGAGCTTTTGTAAAAGTTTTTGTTGTAACCGTTGATTTAACATAATAAAATTGCACCACTACTGTTCTTACAAATGTAACAAAGATTTTGGTATGGCACAATTTTGGATAATGCTAAAAATCATATTTTTTTAACCGAATTCAAACGACCGAAATAAAACTTAACTAATTGTTTTTTTTGGCTTAAAAATACTCTTCAAAAAGTTCAGATTAAAATTCAAGATTGAATGGGGTTCTTGGAAATGGAATCACATCACGGATATTGCCCATCCCTGTCAAAAACAGAATTAACCGCTCAAACCCCAATCCAAAACCGGCATGAGGCACGGTGCCGAATTTACGGGTTTCCAGGTACCACCACATGGATTCTTCGGGAATATCCATTTCTTTCATTCGGGTGTACAATTTTTCGTAATCCTCTTCTCTTTGCGAACCACCAATTATCTCACCTATTTGCGGGAACAACACATCCATGGCCCGAACTGTTTTTCCATCATCATTTTGCTTCATGTAAAAAGCTTTGATGCTTTTCGGGTAATCAGTAAGAATAATCGGCTTTTTAAAATGCTTTTCAACCAGGTATCGTTCATGTTCCGATTGTAGGTCGGCGCCCCATTCTTCGATCAGGTATTGGAATTTTTTCTTCTTATTGGGTTTGGAATTACGCAAAATGTCAATGGCTTCGGTGTAGGTAATCCGAACAAAGTCATCGTTTAACACAAATTGCAATTTTTCGATCAGTTCCATTGAG
>PKSW01000085.1 GCA_002869465.1 Marinilabiliales bacterium | reverse complement strand
GTCCAGTTCGTCTATTATTTTATTGTATCTGGCCATGTCACCATTAAAAAGCTCATTTATGAACAAAAACTTTTCATTGATCCCAATGGCTTCTCTTAGCTCATTGATATAATCTTTTGTTATTTTGTCAGCGATGGTGATCTGATTGTCGTTTTTAAACCTGTCGCCCAGGCTTGGTTCAGCCGAAGTCGAAAATAAATCAATGGTTGATTTCGTCTCTTTCTTTTCCTCTGGAGCAATTGCCTGGTCTTTCTCAGCTATTTTTTCTCCTACAGATTCTGTCTGTTCATCATGCATTTCCGTTAATATTTCTTCTTCTCTTTTATGCATTAGTGTTTCTACTTCCTGTTCTTCCGGTTCAACCGGCTCCTGTATTTCTTCAATAAACTCCTCTTTTTCAGCACCTTGAATCACCGTTTCAGCTTCCTGCTCTTCAGGATCAATCATGCCTTCGGGCATTTCTTCTTTCATCGATTCATCAACCGTCTCTTCAACCAACACTTCTTCTTCAATATGTTGTTCGGTAATTTTCACTTCCATTTCCTCCTCTGATTCCTCTGCCATGTTGGTTTCAAATGGAATAGTGATTCCATCCAGATTGATCAACTGATCGTAGAGCTGTCTTGTCTTTTCAATCAGCAAATCTATATCCATTTTATGCACTGTATGGCCATCACTTTTAAGGCGTTTCACATGCCTTCTGATAGATTCTGTTATGAGGTCAATTTCATTTATTAGTTTTTCCTTTTTCATTGATAAAAGTTCCTTAATTTTGTTACTCTCAAAAGTATAAAGAATATCAATAATCAGGGATGTTTCTTGAAAAAGACAGCAATAATTCGAAACGCTCCGGCTGGATAGAAATCGTATGCGGTTCCATGTTTTCCGGAAAAACGGAGGAACTGCTGCGCAGACTCACCAGGGCGCGCATCGCCAAGCAGAAGGTGGAGGTATTTAAACCTGCCGTTGATGTGCGTTACGATGAAGATGATGTAGTTTCGCATGATGCCCGCAAATCAGCATCTATTCCTGTTGAGAATGCCTCCCAAATTTTATTTTATGCTGAAGAATTTGAAGTGGTGGGTATTGACGAAGCACAGTTTTTTGGAAATGAACTGGTTTCCGTTTGCAATGAATTGGCTAACAGGGGCAAAAGAGTAATTGTCGCCGGACTGGATATGGATTACCAGGGGAAACCCTTTGGTCCCATTCCGCAATTGCTGGCCACGGCCGAATATGTAACAAAAGTTCATGCCATTTGTATGAAATGTGGCAATTTGGCCAACTATTCACATCGTACCGTTAATGACGATAAACTGGTGGTCCTTGGAGAAACTGACGCATACGAACCATTATGCAGGAAGTGTTTCATTGAGCTTAAAAGTTAAAATCACAATTTTACTAATTTTGCACTTCTTTTAAAATCAAACACAAAATGAGAAAATTTATCATTCTATTCAGTTTATTCATCAGCATACAACTCATGTCACAAACCACAAAACCCGAAACTTTAGTAGTGATCCATACGACAATGGGCGACATCACCGCCAAATTATACAACGACACACCGCTTCATCATGATAATTTTATAAAACTGGTTAATGAAGGCTGGTTTGAAGATTCACCATTTCACCGCGTTATTCAAAATTTTATGATACAGGGAGGCGGTAATAAAGATGGCCGGCAAGATCCGGGATATACGGTTCCCGCCGAAATTCTACCAAATCACTTCCATAAAAAAGGAGCCCTATCGGCAGCACGCATGGGCGACCAGGTAAACCCTGAAAAAGCATCTTCAGGCAGCCAGTTTTATATAGTACAGGGGCGGTTGATGGACGACAGGTATTTGAATGCAGTTACTGCCCAAACAGGCCATGTTTTTACTGATGAACAAGAAATTGCTTATAAAACCATCGGTGGTACGCCCCATTTGGATGGCGGTTACACAGTATTCGGCGAAGTGTTGGACGGATTTGATGTAATTGATAAAATTGCTGCCGTACAAACGGGAAAAGCGGATGTACCGGTTGTTCCTGTTACGATGACCATAGAAATTCTGGAATAATGAAGAAAAAGATAGAAGATTACCTTAAAGAAGTCGAAGCATTCAGGGCGGAGAAACTTGAGCAGTTGGAGCAATTCAGGATTGAGTTCCTGAGCAAGAAAGGAAAAATTCCGGCACTTTTTAATGATTTCCGGAACGTGGATCCGACTGATCGTAAAGAAGTAGGTCAACTGATCAACAACCTAAAAACAGCTGTTCAGGAGAAGATCGTTGCTTTAAAAGACCAGCTTGAAGAATCAACCCAGAGCAAAGGTTCCGACATGGATTTGACTTTACCACCAAATGTGACCTTGGGTACACGGCATCCACTGTCGATCGTAAGAAATGAGATCATTGAAATATTTGCTCGGATCGGATTTTCGGTTTCTGAAGGTCCTGAAATTGAAGATGATTTCCATAATTTTTCAGCGCTGAATTTTCCAAAGGACCATCCGGCCCGCGACATGCAGGACACTTTCTTTATTGAAAAAGACCCTGACATTGCCTTACGGACACATACATCTTCTGTTCAGATCAGGGTAATGCAAAGTACACAACCCCCAATTCGTACCGTTTTACCCGGTAGGGTATTTCGCAACGAAGCTATTTCGGCCCGTGCCCATTGTATTTTCCACCAGGTGGAAGGTTTGTGCGTTGATACCGACGTTTCATTCGCCGACCTGAAACAAACGCTTTTTTATTTTGCCAAGGAACTTTTTGGCGAGGATACCAAAACCCGGTTCAGGCCTTCTTATTTTCCATTTACAGAACCTTCAGCAGAGATGGATATTTCATGTAATATCTGTGGTGGAAAAGGTTGTAATATTTGTAAATATACCGGTTGGGTTGAAATCCTCGGATGCGGTATGGTGGATCCTTTTGTACTGGATTCATGCAACATTGACAGCAAAAAATACACGGGTTATGCTTTCGGAATGGGTATTGAACGGATTACCATGCTCAAATACCAGATTAATGATTTACGTTTGTTCTTTGAAAATGATCTTCGGTTTTTAGAGCAGTTTAAATCGGCTTATTAATAAACCTGAGCATTTTATACATTTTAAAAGATCTAACCCAATAACCTTATAGAAGTATGCCTGGCCTTTTCCTTAATTTCTGGGGTTATATATTCGATGGCATTGGCAATGACATAGGAGATCAAGGCAATATCATCAGTAAATCCAATGAGCGGGAGGAAATCAGCCACCAGGTCAGTCGGCAGGATAAAATATCCCAAAGCACCCATAAAAATGGATCTGATTTTTAAGGGAATGGTCTTGTCAAACATCAGGTAATACAGGATGAACAAAGAATATAACACCCTTTCACCCAAGAATCCCGCTACTCTTCCCAGTTTGGTGAAAAAGCGCGATTCGTTGAAATGCATCGAATAATCCAGTACGCCGTCTTCTGTTCTCATACTTATTTGAACGCAATTTTATCTTTTTTGTTTTCCTTTAAACTGTTCCAGTTCATGCAACTCGATCAATTCCAGCAATACGTCCATATCTTTTATAGAAGCCATTTCCTGATTAAAAACTCCAACAATATCCGGGATCGATCTTATTTCTTTTAATATATGCTCCACCTTTTCTGTGTTGATCGCATTTTTTATGAGCAAGAAGAAATCTATTTCTTTCCTTGAAGGAATCAGTTTACTACCTTTAGCCGAATTGCCAATGAGGTACACCCTCATATGATTTTCCTTTTCATGACAACAGTACCAGGTATAATTTTGTTCATCATCGTTTCTTATTACCAAGTCGTCAAATTTCTTCAAATGGCTGCCCAGTTTTTGGTTGATATGGTATGCCAGTCGATAATCCTTCAAATGACTGACAATTGCCAGCATATGATACTCATCGAAATAATCAATTTTTAGCTTTAGTTTTCTGGCCATAATTCCTACAGATCTGCCCCTCAAAATTACGAAACTAAGCAATAGGTAAACGACCGGATTTCGATCGTTTTAAAAGAATTTTACAGGAATTTTTATTCGTCTAACGTCTTTTCGACTTCCTGCCAGGCTTTTTCAGCAGCCAGTTTTTCCGCTCCTTTAATTGAATAATCCTGGGAAGTGGCAATGAGGTTGTTATCTATGATGACAGAAACCACGTATTGTCTTTTATTTTTCTCGCCCACCTGCTTCATTACTTTAAACTGGATATCCTTTTTTTCTTTTTGCGACCATTCAATAATGCGGCTTTTGTAGCTCACCTCTTTTTCCACCAGCATATCCACATCAAAATGCACCCCGATGATCCTCTTCAACATAAACCTTTTGGTAAAATTATACCCCTTATCTAAAAATACGGCCCCAAGGAAAGCTTCAAAAGCATCACCTCCGGCTGATTTTGGTTGAACAGGTTGGATATCGGCTGACACTACCAGGTTTTGTAATCCCAGCTTCATTGAAAGTTTATTTAATGAAGAGCGGCTTACGATCTTCGATCGCATTTGGGTAAGAAATCCTTCGTCATTAAATGGAAAGCGGCGAAAAAGGTAATCGGCAATGATGGCACTTAAAATGGCATCGCCCAGGTACTCGAGGCGTTCATTATTGATCTTCAGACCGTTTATTTTCCTTGCGGTGGCAGATTTATGCCGCAATGCCAGTTTGTATAGATTAATATTTCCCGGATAGAAGCCGAAAATATTTTTGATCGAACGATATAGTTCTTTATCTGAAGAAAAACAGGACTTGATATAATCAACTATGATCAAATCAGGAATTTTATTTTACAAATTTTTTGAAAATGATCGATGCATTATGACCTCCGAAACCAAAAGTATTACTCAGGCCAGCATTCACTGTTCGTTTCACTGCTTTGTGGTATGTAAAATTAAGGTCGTTATTGATTTCTGGGTCATCCGTAAAATGATTGATGGTTGGTGGAATAATGTCATTTTTAACTGCCAGTAAAGTGGCAATAGCTTCAATAACACCCGCACCACCCAGCAGGTGACCCGTCATTGACTTGGTTGAATTGATATTGATGCTGTTGGCGTGCTCTTTAAAAAGATTCGTAATGGCTTTGGGTTCTACAATATCACCCACCGGCGTTGAAGTTCCATGTGTATTGATATGGTCGATATCTTCAATGGTCATACCGGCATCAATTAAAGCGGCTTCCATACAGCGGTAGGCTCCATCGCCTTCAGGGTGTGGCGCAGTCATATGATACGCATCACCTGAAAGTCCAGCTCCAGCCACTTCAGCATAAATTTTAGCTCCACGTGCAAGTGCATGTTCCAGTTCTTCGAATATAACACCACCACCGCCTTCGCCAATTACAAAGCCATCCCTGTCCTTATCAAAAGGACGTGAGGCAGTTTTCGGATCATCGTTACGCGTTGAAATCGCATGCATGGCATTAAATCCTCCCACACCTTCTTCTGTTATAGCAGCTTCTGAACCTCCTGTTACAAATGCAATAGCTTTTCCTAAGCGGATGTAATTATATGCATCAGCTAAGGCATTGGCTGAAGAAGCACAAGCTGAAACCGTTGCAAAATTTGGTCCTTTGAACCCATGTTTTATGGAAATATGACCCGCGGCAATATCGGCAATCATTTTTGGAATAAAGAAAGGATTGTACCTTGGAGTACCATCTCCTCGGGCGAAACCTACTACTTCATCGTGGAATGTTCTGAGGCCTCCGATTCCGGAAGCCCAGATCACACCTACATTATTACCGTCAATTGACTCGCTGTTAAGCCCTGCGTCTGCAACGGCTTCATCAGCAGCAATCAAACCAAACTGGGCATACCTGTCGTGTTTACGGACTTCTTTCCGATCAAAGTAATTTAAACCGTCGTAATTCTTTACTTCACACGCGAATTTTGTTTTGAACTTTTCGGTGTCAAACAAAGTTATATCGGCGGCACCACTTACTCCATTAACAAGTGCGTCCCAATATGCATTGACGTTATTGCCAATCGGAGTAATTGTACCTATACCTGTAACAACTACTCTCTTTAATTCCATAAATTAATAAGGTTTACTATTGATGACCTTCAATATAAGTTACTGCGTCTCCTACAGTTTCAATTTTTTCTGCTTCTTCGTCCGGAATTGAAAGGTTGAATTCTTTTTCAAATTCCATGATCAATTCAACAGTATCAAGTGAATCAGCGCCTAAATCGTTCGTGAAACTAGCTTCATTTGTAACTTCACTTTCTTCAACACCAAGTTTATCTACGATGATGCTGACAACTTTTGAACGAACTTCTGACATAAGTCTATTTTTTTATTGGTTAAACTGTTGCAAAGAAAGTCATTAATGGCATAAAAAACAATAAAAAAATTACTAATTTGATTTATTTTGCCTGCAAATATATCCTTGCCAATTTGTTATATAAGCCTTTTAAAATAACCTATTTGGAAAAATTTTTCAGCGATTATGTCTATTTTTGTGAGAAATATAAAGTCGCAACTTCATGAAGAGAATCGCCATTTTTGCATCAGGCAACGGAACAAATGCGGAACGAATTATGGAATATTTTACAACGAATAATGATGTAAAAATTGAACTTATCCTGAGCAATAATCCAGATGCAGGGGTGTTGCAAAGAGCCCGGAAATTTGATGTGCAAAAAATGGTTTTTACCCGTGAGGAATTATATAAATCCGATAAAGTGGTTGACACCTTATTAAAAAAGGGGATCGATTTTGTGATCCTGGCCGGTTTTTTATGGTTGATCCCCTTATCTATATTAAAGCAATTTCCTGATCGCATTATTAATATTCACCCGGCCCTTTTACCTAAATATGGGGGAAAAGGCATGTTCGGTCATCATGTGCATGAAGCCGTTATTACTAACAAGGAAAAACTATCAGGGATAACTATTCATTATGTAAACGAACACTACGATGAAGGAAATATCATTTTCCAGGCAACTTGCGAGATCTCAGATGATGATACAGCGGACAGTCTAGCTTCAAAAATTCATGAGTTGGAATACCAGCATTTTCCAGTGGTAATCGAAAAGCTTATCAGCGTTAACTAATAGCTGTTCCATTTCACAACTTTTTCAAAATTTTTCCTGACCTTTTTCCTGAGTTTATAATCGTCAGGTGTGTAACCAAGCGTAATTAATAAAGGAATCGTATTGCTTTCAGGGATGTGCAGCAATTCTTTGATGGATTGCTCATCAAACCAACCGAGCATGCAAGTTCCCAAACCATCTTCGGCTGCCTGCAGACAAAAATGTTCAGCCGCTATTCCGATGTCGATCAGAGGCCATTCTTTTTTCTTAACACGCCCACCCAATTCGGTAATAATTTTTGGTTTTTCCATTACAATGGCAACAATAACCGGTGCCTGTGGAACGAATTTGTTGAACGTCTTTGCCGGACCAAAAGTTTTCCGTGCCACCTGGTCTTTCAACTCAGGGTCATTAATCACAATAAATGTCCAGGGCTGTGAATTACTTGCAGAAGGGGCCAGACGGGCCGCTTCGAGGCATCGATCTAGCTTTTCTTTTTCAACCTCTTTATCAATATATTTCCGGTCGCTTTGGCGCTTATGAATGAGTTCAAGAAATTTCATTATTGGATTCTTTTCATTATAAATTCTATTTTCTTGTTGCCATTGCTGTTGGTGGTAGAGGCAACTAACCGATCGCCATCAATTTCATAGCTGATAATATTGGGATAATCATGATCCGGGTTTTCAAAAATCCAATTGTCCTTCCCAGCCTTCATTAATTCAAAAAGGACAAACTGCTCGCGCTCTCCGACTTTTGCTCCGTAAAATACATTGTCATCATGATAAAATATCTTCAGTTCTTCTTTAAAAACGGTGTCGTTATCCTGCAAACTATAACCCAGTCCCAACAATAAAGTATCTGATTTAATTTGCCAGTATTCGTTGAATAAAATACTTTCAGATGATGACCATTTACCATTTAGCTGCTGCAAATCCTGCATGGTTTCACTGGCAGAAGGCCTGTAACATGAAGTCAGTATTAAAAAGATTAGTCCAGCAACAAATGTTTTTGCATATCCCATTATTTAATCCGCTTTCTGATTTCTTCGGTTTCTTTCTCAAATCCGGACTTGCCAAGCAACGCGAACATATTTTTCTTATAGGCTTCCACGCCTGGCTGGTCAAAGGGGTTAACATCAAGGATATAGCCACTCAACGCACATGCCATTTCAAAGAAATATACCATTTCACCAAGCACTTCCTCATTCACTTTAGGGATGGTAATTTTTAAGTTTGGCACGCCACCATCCATATGGGCTAATGTAGTTCCCACTTCAGCCTGGTGATTTACTTCATGAATAGGCTTGCCGGCAATATAATTGAGTTTATCCAGATTTTTTGCGTCAGAAGGCACCATTAATTGATGATCCGGTTTTTCAACGGAAATAACC
>PKSW01000086.1 GCA_002869465.1 Marinilabiliales bacterium | reverse complement strand
CGATGAGCCGATCGTGATTGATGACGATGAAGCCCTGGCAAAACTTGGCCGTATCTCAGATGCAGTCATTACATACAATCGCGAAATCCACAACCGAACTGACGATTCCGTGGCACTGGTTATTAATAATAAACCACGATTGATCAGACGGTCAAGAAGTTATGCCCCATCCCCTATTCGCCTTGATATAAATACAGAAGGTATTTTTGCAGCCGGTGCCGAACTGGTCAATTGTTTTTGTATCGGTAAAGGAAACCAAGCAATCATGAGCCAGCATATAGGTGATTTGAAAAACCTGGAAACCCTTGATTTTTATGCAGAATCGGCTGAGCGATTTAAAAGGTTATTCCGTTTTGAGCCAAAACTCGCCGTTTGTGATATGCATCCTGATTATTTGTCGACCCGCTATGCCAGGGAACTTAATATTCCCATGATCGAAACCCAGCACCATCATGCTCATATTGCTTCATGCATGGCAGAATATAAGCTGGATGAAAAGGTAATCGGCATCAGTTTTGACGGAACGGGATATGGCACGGATGGGCATATATGGGGAGGTGAATTTTTCATCTGCGATCTGATTGATTTTGAAAGAATTTCCCATTTTGAATATCTACCCCAGCCGGGTGGTGATCTTGTGACCAAACAACCATGGCGGATGATGTTGTCCTATATGCATCATTATTTTGGAATTGATGTAGTGGATCATTATCCATCCGTATTTAATAACATACCTTTAAAAGAATTGGAAATGGTGATCGCCATGCTTGAAAAGGGAATCAACTGTCCGCTAACCAGCAGTTCCGGCAGGCTATTCGATGCTGTATCCGCTTTGCTGGATATCTGCAAAACGGCCAGCTATCATGCGGAACCACCTATGAGATTGGAATCAATTGCAAAAGATACATCAGACCTTTACACCTTCAATTCAGGTAAGGAAATTGGTTTCAAGACTGTATTTGAAGGCATTTTGAAGGATATGGAGCAGGGAATAGATACGGGATTGATTTCCAGTAAATTTCATAATACGATTATACAAGTCATATTTGAAATGGTCAAAAAAATCAGTCAACAGACAGGTATCAAGAAAGTTGTGCTATCCGGTGGAAGTTTTCAAAACAGGATATTGTTAAAAAAGGCTGAAGATTCGCTAAGGGATGCTAATTTTGTAGTCTTTTCGCAATCGGCAATTCCATCAAACGATGGAGGTATCGCTCTCGGGCAGCTTGCCATTGCAGCTAAAAGAAGAGAATTAGGGATTATATAATTAATGATATGTGTATAAGTATTCCGGCCAGGGTTGATAAAATAGAAAAAGAAACAGCTGTTTGCACAGTGGGAACCAGTAGTTATAATGCAAGTTTGGAACTCCTGGTCCATGAAGAAGTTCATGTGGGAGATTACGTTTTGATTCATACTGGCTTTGCCATCCAGAAATTGGATGCGGAAGAAGCAGAAGCCAGCTTAAAAACTTTTGATGAGTTTAAAGCATTGAATAATGCACTGGACGAGGAAGAAAAAATTACCAAAAAAAGGGTCTATTAAACTTAACTACCTATGAAGTATATTGACGAATACCGTGACAAAGAGATCGTTTTGATGCTGGCAGAGGAAATAAAAAAAGCCTCAACCAAACCCATACGTCTCATGGAGGTTTGCGGAGGTCATACCATGTCTATTCAAAAATATGGCATCCCCTACTTACTGCCCAAAACAGTTGAACTAATTTCAGGCCCGGGTTGTCCGGTTTGTGTTACCAGCCGCAGTTATATTGACAGAGCTGTTGCATACAGCCGCCTAGAGGATGTCATCATTACAACCTACGGTGACCTGATCCGTGTTCCGGGATCTACTTCCAGCCTTGACAAAGAAAAAGCCAAAGGTGCAGATATACGTATCGTTTATTCCATACTGGATGCACTTATGATTGCAAAAGAAAATAGGCATAAAAAGATCGTTTTCCTCGGTATTGGGTTTGAAACAACAGCTCCCAGTTCCGCTGCCGGGATTATCAAAGCGCAAATGGCTGGTATCAGCAACTTTTATGTTTACAGCGCTCATAAAGTGATGCCCCCGGCTATGGAAACCCTGATTGACGAAGGAGTTCTGATTGATGGCTATATCGGTCCCGGTCACGTGAGTACCATTACAGGCGATGGAATTTATATGAATATTCCAGAAAAGTTTGGTCTCGGTGTGGTGATCAGCGGGTTTGAACCTGTCGACCTAATGCAATCTATTTTGATGTTGGTCAAACAGTTTGAGAATAATGATCCGAAAGTGGAAATAGAATACACGAGGGCGGTTAAACCCGAAGGCAATATCAAGGCGCAGGAAATGCTGGATGAAGTTTTTGAATACCGGGATGACTGGTGGAGAGGATTGGGTGTTTTGAAAAACAGCGGACTTAAGATAAGGGAAAAATATGCTATGTATGATGCTGAAGAACAGATCGAAGTGGAAGTAGAAGAACTGAAAGAACCCAAAGGATGTATATGCGGCGACATACTTCGCGGTGTGAATAAACCTAAAGATTGTAAACTTTTCGGTACCGTTTGTACACCTTCGAATCCGGTAGGCTCATGTATGGTTTCGAGTGAAGGTTCATGCGCGGCATACTACCTGTACAATAGATAATTGCCTGGTGTTTATTGCACTTAAAAGAGCTTATGAAAAATCAATTCGATACGATATTACTTGGACATGGAAGCGGAGGAAAACTCAGTCATGATCTGATCTCTGAACTTTTTGCTAAACATTTTGATAACGACATCCTTCGCCAGCAATCTGATTCTGCTATCATTGAAAACCCTGGTAACCAACTGGCTTTCACTACAGATTCATTTGTGGTGGATCCTATTTTCTTCCCTGGCGGAGATATCGGAAAACTTGCCATTGCCGGTACTGTCAACGACCTGGCAGTTTCGGGAGCTATTCCTGAATACCTGAGTGTGGGTTTTATTATTGAAGAAGGATTTGGTTTCAAAGACCTGGAGCGAATTGTTATTACCATGGCTGATGAAGCTAAAAAAGCTGGTGTCAAAATAGTAACCGGGGATACGAAAGTAGTTGACCGGGGCAAATGTGACAAGGTATTCATTAATTCATCAGGAATTGGAATCCTTGATAAGAAGGATACACATATTATTTCAGGTAGCCGGATCAAAGTTGGTGACCAGATTATTATTAACGGCAGCATTGGTGACCATGGTATGGCAGTTATGGCAGCCCGGAATGAACTCAATATTACTGCCGATATCTCTTCTGATTGCGCATGTCTGCATAAGATGATAGGTTCAGCTATGGAGGCCAGTTCTCAGATTAAATTTATGCGCGATGCAACTCGCGGAGGGTTGGGAACTGTGATAGCTGAATTAGCTAAAGGAAAAGATTTTGGCATTCATATTCATGAAGACCAACTCATTGTAAATGATGGCGTTAGAGGTATCTGCGAATTACTTGGTTTCGATCCCATTTATGTAGCCAATGAGGGCAAAGTAGTGATGGTTGTGGCAGCAGAAGATGCCCAACATGTGATGAAGGCTTTAAAAAAGCACGAAACAGGGAAAAACGCTGCTATTATCGGCGAAATCACCGGTGATCATAAGGGAAAGGCCTGGCTTGAAACCCAGGTAGGTGGAAAAAGGATTATCGAGATGTTGTCGGGGCAGCAGCTTCCGAGAATTTGTTAGAGTTCGTATTCGTTATAAAACCTGGACAGTTCCTGGGTCAGATCCTGGAACGTCAGATAGTGATTTGAGCATCCTTTTCTTGAGCATATACTGACCCGGCCCCCTGCTTTTAGTACAAATGATACCATAGGTGCACCACAAAGTTTACATTCTTCTTTAACTGTTAATTCCTGATTACATTTCGGACAATAGAAATCAACAATCGTATTTGTTTTGATATCAATATTAGAGTAATGATCAAAACACTCAAAAAGTGAACAAAGATTGATAGTTCCCCTGTCTTCGGGCGTTACAATGTTCAAACGGATACTTGGGTAATCACTCAATAAATTTTCTTCGTCCATCAACGATTCCCTGCAATGCGGACATTTAACCTGAAGTGATATTTTCTTTTTCATCTTTTTTAATTAATATATTTTATGATAAACTGAATTTTCCTGAACCAATATAGGAAAATATTTAATACACCGGCTGCAATTCATTTATTAATATTTTTGCAGAAATAATAACAACAAACAAAAATATTATGTGCGGAACATGCGGATGTGGCGAAGAAAGCCATATAACCTATACAAAACCAGGGAGTAAGAATCATTCACACACCCACGATCACCATCACCCACATACCCACGATCATGATCACACACATAATCACTCCCACGAAATTCAATTGGAAATTGATGTATTGTCAAAAAATAATATGCTCGCTGAAAGAAACAGGGGATATTTTGAAGCTTTAAAAATCAACGCATATAATTTGGTGAGTTCGCCTGGATCAGGTAAAACAAGTTTACTTGAGAAAACCATCAAGGAACTAAAAAATGATTTGGATTTCTATATTATTGAAGGCGATCAGCAGACAACAAATGATGCCGACCGGATTGACAAAGCAGGGGCTCCTGTAATTCAGGTAAACACCGGTAACGGTTGCCACTTAGATGCAAATATGATCAACCATGCCACCAAAGATTTATCACCAAAGGAAAACAGCATTTTATTTATTGAAAATGTGGGTAACCTGGTGTGTCCTTCACTCTTCGATCTGGGTGAAAGCAAACGAATTGTGATCATCAGCACGACTGAAGGCGAAGACAAACCTTTAAAGTATCCGACCATGTTTGAAACATCACAGCTTTGCATCATCAACAAAATTGATTTATTACCCTATGTTGATTTTGATATGGAAAAAACAAAATCGTATGCCAAACAAGTGAACCCCAAACTCGAGTTTATTGAATTATCAGTCAGGTCAGGTGAAGGAATGGATGCATGGTACGAATGGCTGAAGCGTCAGTAATATTGCAAAACCATCAATTTAAAATTTAGTTTACGACCCATCTATTGAGCAAGAAAGTAAAAACGGCGAAGCTCTCCATCTATTCCAATTCATTATTAATCGTATTGAATTTAGTAGTTGGACTGATCAGTGGTTCGGTGAGTATTATTTCAGAAGCTGTTCATACGATCATAGACTTGCTGGCCGCTGTTATGGCTTATTTTTCAGTAAAGATTTCAGATAAACCTGCCGACCAGAAACATCCTTTCGGTCATGGTAAATATGAAAATATTTCAGGTGTTATCGAAGCGCTGCTAATTTTTGTAGCTTCAGGCTGGATCATTCATAATGCCATAACGCGACTCATACGTGGTGAGCAACTGATAGGTAATTTTGGATTAACACTCGGTTTTATTGTCATGATGGTATCAGCAGTTGTCAACCTGATCGTAAGTCGGAGGTTGTATAAAGTAGCCATTGAAACTGATTCTATTGCTTTAAAAGCAGATGCACTTCATTTAAGCACACACGTATATACTTCTGCCGGGGTGGGAATCAGCCTGGCAGTTATTTATTTTACGGGCTGGCATTTTTTAGATCCCATTGCTGCGATTGTTGTGGCTTCTTATATTTTAAAAGAAGCCATTGAAATTCTGATTGAAGCATTTCAACCACTTGCGGATATAGCACTACCCGAGAACGAGGTGACCCTGATCCACTCGACCATAAAAGAGAACCTGGGTTTTGCCAAAGACTATCATATGCCAGAACCAGAAAAATGGGCTCCAACCGTGAAGCCGATTTTCATTTGGAAGTCCCAGGAAGTATGTCAGTTTCAGATTCGCATCATCTATGCGACCTGATCGAACAGGAATTACAAAAAGCTTTACCCAACCTGAAAGTAACCATCCATGTAGAGCCTGAAGGTTATCATACAAGAGAGTTATCTTCTATTCAGCCTGATACATAGGTTTTCCGCCTAAATAAGTGGCGAGGACATTGGCAGAAGGAAGTTGTTCTTCATCAATTTGAATGAGGTCTTTATCCAGGATCACAAAATCAGCAACTTTACCAACTTCAATGCTCCCTTTGAAATCTTCCTCAAAACTGCCTTTGGCCGGCCAAATGGTTATAGAACGCAGGGCATCTTCTCTACTCAGCGCATTCTCCATTTGGAATCCATCTTCGGGCCATCCATTCATATCTTTCCTGGCCACCGCTGCATAAAAAGTATGCAAAGGACTAATACCCTCCACCGGGAAATCCGTACCATTTATCAACCAGCCATTTTGTTTCAACAATTCCTTATAGGCGTATGCAGTTTTAATCCGCTCCTCGCCTAAACGTTCATCAGCCCAATACATATCACTGGTACAATGTGTCGACTGCACCGAGGGAATAATGCTGTAATCTTTAAAATATGTAAAATCGTCAGGGTGAACAATTTGGGCATGTTCAACACGCCATCGCCTGTCGTTAGGGCCACCTAAGAAACGGGCATAAGTATTTAGCATAATACGATTGCCTGAGTCGCCAATAGCATGTGTGTTTACCTGGTATCCTGCATTATGCGCCCTGTTACAAATATCATAATAATACTGCTCAGAATTCAGTTGAAGGCCATAATTATCCGGGTCATCCGAATAAGGCTCTATTAATAAAGCACCACGGGAACCCAGCGCGCCATCAATATATAACTTAACGGAACTAACGGTGAGTTTACCAGTAAAAATAGGCTTTTGCGTAAAGAAATAATCAAAATTCTCTTCTGATGGGTTCATCATGGCATATACGCGCATATGAAGTTCACCTGCTTTTTGCAGCGAATCAATCAACAGAATTTCCTGCTTACTGAGTCCTGCATCTGTAACGGTTGTTAAACCTACTGAAAAGCAATCTTCCTGTGCTTTTTTCAGTGCACGGATCATCTGTTCTGTTGTGGGATCAGGAATTGCCGAACCAATAAGTCTCATCGCATTATCAATAAAAATACCCGTCGGCTCCCCATTTTCGAGAACAATTTCGCCACCTTTCATTGAAGATTTCGGAGTAATTCCGGCACGTTTCATGGCTTCTGAATTGGCAATGAGGGCATGGCCATCTACCCTTCTTAATACCACCGGGATATTTGGAAAAGCTTCATCCAGTTTTTCTTTGCTCGGAAATTCCTTTACTTCCCAATCATTCTGGTCCCATCCCCTGCCTGTTACCCATTCAGAAGGAAAATTTTTATAATGAGCCATAACCCGCTCAATGACTTCATCAAACGATGTTGTTCCGACCAGGTTCACATTGAAAGTTGAAAGGCCATATCCCAGGAAATGGCTGTGCCCGTCATTGAAACCCGGATAAACCGCATTTCCTTCTGCATCAATCATTTGATCCGAAGTATATAATTTTCTTATTTCTTCATCATTTCCAACAGCCACAATTCTTCCATCATCAACAGCAAAGGATGTTGCCATATCGAATTTCTCGTTCACCGTATATACATTCGCATTATAAACGAGAAGATCAACTCTTTGCTTACAGGATGTCATTGCAATCATGATCATTATAAATATTATACCAGACTTAAGTTGTCGCTTCATTTATTTAATTGTTTTTGTGTTTGATTTCTTTTCGAAAATTAACTTTTCTTTATTCAGAATGACGTCATTTTTATCGAAAAAGTTATTGATTATTCCTTTTTTCAGTAATTCATCGGGTGTGCCTTTATCAACTTCACCATGATGCCCCAATAACCACAATTGATCAGAAAAACGAATGGCTGCTTCCAGGTCATGTGTTGCAGCAAGAATACCTTTCTGATGGGTATGGCTTAAGTGTTTAAGCAATTCCATAATTTCAACTTTACCCGGAGCATCAATAAAAGCCACGGGCTCATCCAGAAATATCAATGGTGTTTGCTGGGCTACCGCCCTTGCTATCAACACCTTTTGTTTTTCTCCGTCACTCAGTTGCTGAAAGCTTCTTTCAGAAAACCGAAGCATCCCTATTAATGTTAATGCTTCATTACAAAAATAATGATCTTCTTCAGTCAAACGACCAGAAAAACCGGTATACGGATATCTTCCAGTAGAAACGATTTCGTAAACGGTTAAAAAAGATTCATCAATTTTATCAGTCAAAACAATGGCCACTTTTTTAGCCAGTTCCTTAACTTCTAACTCATCTAATGATATACCATCGTACAAAACATCACCTGAAAGAGCTTTTTGAAACCCCAGTAATGTTCTTAAAAAAGTAGATTTTCCTGCTCCGTTGGGGCCCAACAATGATACAAACTGGCCCTTGATCAGTTCAAAATCCAATGCTCTTTGTAAGCTCAGGCTTTTCCCCTTCTTGAGCTCAAAACCCGTTTCTAGTTTTTTTATTTCAAGTAATGTTTTCATACCCTCTTTACCTTTCCCCTTTTCACAATGACCCAAATAATTACCGGAGCTCCAACTAACGATGTTACTG
>PKSW01000125.1 GCA_002869465.1 Marinilabiliales bacterium | reverse complement strand
TCTAACGACAATAACCATTCACCATTATCTAAAAAAACGGAAAGGTATTTCCATCTTTTTGTGGAGCTGGAGGGATTCGAACCCTCGTCCAAACAAGGAACACATAAGCCTTCTACATGCTTAGTTTGCTATTGGTTTTCGTACAAAGTGCGGGAGCAAACGCCCAAAACTTTGTCTTAGCCTCTTTAATCTCGTCCCGGCTTCAAGGCAAAGCCGGAACCAGTTTGAAGTTGCTTGCGATCCGTAACCGGGCCGGAATCAAACATGTCCACCCGCGAACCGTCCCGTCCCCGGTAACCTAGACCAGGGATAAAGCTAATCTACTAAACTTCGATTATGCTGCGAGAGCGTAATTATTTTCGCCAATTATAAAGTATGTGACACGGATTAACGAGCTTAATCACAAGGCTCGACATGCTTACTTATCCACTCAACTTGCTGTCAAAACCGGTCAGCCCCAAATGTCAAAGAACTCCCCCTTTTAGAAGGGATGCAAAGGTACGAAATTACTAAATCAGTATACGGAATTTCGTCAAAAACTGTTCCAGACTGGTTACCCGACTATATCATCAGTGGTTTTACAAAGCGCTCTACATCTTCAACTGTTATTTTATCAGTGCATAAAATCAGCAAGCGCTCAACCACATTATGCAATTCACGAACATTACCACTCCATGTCAATTCTATTAATTGATCAATGGCTTTTTCTTCAGTAGGAACAGGAGATTTTCCATGTGATGCGGATATTTGATCAATAAAATGATGTACCAGTATAGGAATATCGCTTTTTCGGTCTCTCAATGGTGGTACTTCCATAATAATTACACTCAGTCGGTGGTAAAGGTCTTCCCTGAATTTCCCATTCTTTATAGCCGATTTCAGGTCTTTATTGGTGGCTGCAATCACCCTCACATCCACGAATATTTCTTTCTCTCCCCCTACCCTTATGATTTTGTTTTCCTGCAAAGCCCTCAATACTTTTGCCTGTGCCGAAAGGCTCATATCACCAATTTCATCCAGGAACAGGGTTCCACCATGCGCCAGTTCAAAGTCGCCTTTGCGTTGTTTAATGGCACTTGTAAAGGAACCCTTTTCGTGGCCAAAAAGCTGGCTTTCGATTAATTCGGATGGAATAGCGGCACAGTTAACCTCAATAAATGGTGATTTTGAACGGGTACTCTGCTCATGTAATTGCCGTGCTACCAATTCTTTGCCGGTACCGTTTTCACCTTCAATCAAAACGCGTGCTGAAGTGGGTGCCACTCGCTCTATCATTTCTTTGAGTGCTACGATTTTTTCCGATTCACCTACAATCTCATATTTTTTATCGACTTCCTTTTTTAACTGCCGTGTTTGAGTGACCAGGTCACTTTTGTCTATCGCGTTGCGGACAATTACCAGCAATCGGTTCAAATCAGGTGGTTTTACAATAAAATCATAAGCACCTTTCCTGATGGCTTCAACAGCTGTTTCGATTGTACCATGCCCGGAGATCATCACCACCGGAATATCTTTCATCTTTGTAATCCGCTCCAGCACTTCCATTCCGTCCATTTCAGGCATTTTAATGTCCAGTAACACCACGTCAAAATCTTCGTCATTAATAAAGTCCAGCGCCTCCTGACCGTTTGACGCTACCTCCACCTGGTGTTTTTCAAACTCAAGAATGTCTTTCAAAGTCCTTCTGATACTGCTCTCGTCATCTACAACTAATATACGCGCCATAATTCAATTTTTCCCAAAAGTACATGAATTTTATTATTTGTAAATTCAAAAATGCCAAATGAAAAGATTCATGTGCTAACGAAGTGGTTCCTTCTGTAAATATAAATTTTGTATCATTTAAAGAACAATACTTATGTTTTTACGGAAGATAATTAGGAATGATATTTGTTTACTTTTACACTTGTCAAATTTACTTAATACTCCAGTAGAATGAAGCCTTTCGCCAAAATCAGGCTGATTATCATCCAAATACTTTCAATTTTCTTTATCGGGATACTGGTTTCTATAAATTCATTTACAAGCTTTGCGCAACACTCGACCAATGATATTAGGGTGGTGGATGAAACCAATTCGTTCTATAATTTTCCCTGGGCTGGTGGCATGAACTCTATGCAATTTGGAGCCATTGATATGAACTTGGATGGTATAAAAGATATGATCACTTTCGACAGGGAAGGAAACCGGAAAATGTGTTTTATCAATAATGGCATTCCCAACATTATTGATTTTTCGTACCATCCTGAATTTGCAGGATTATTCCCGGAACTATACGACTGGGCCATTTTTGCAGATTACAATATGGATGGCAAAAATGACATCTTCACCTACTCACCCGGCTATGCAAGTATGATGGTATATCAGAATATTTCTGATGAAACATTGAAATTCAAAAGGGTGGTCTACCCCTATCTTACCTCCTACCAGGGCGGTGGTTATGTGAACATTTATGTCACCTATGCTGATTACCCAGGCATTTCGGATGTGGACAATGACGGCGACCTTGATATTCTTACTTTCTGGGGACTGGGTTCCTTTGTAGAAATGCATCAAAACATGTCGATGGAAAAATACGGTGTTCCTGATTCGCTGGACTTTGAGCAGGTTACCTATTGCTGGGGACATTTTGCCGAAAGTGATGAATCCAATGAGTTATATCTGGATACTTGTTTGATCAGCGCTCATGTAAATACTCCCGACCGCGATGACCTGCGCCATACCGGCTCCACATTTTTACTGCTTGACCTCGATGCTGATGATGACAAAGATTTGCTGCTTGGAGATGTGGATTACCCGGGATTATTTGCTTTGATCAATGGGGGTAGTTCAGAAGAGGCCTACATCACTTCTGTTGATACATTATTCCCTTCTGTATCCGAAACTATTGAATTATTCTCAATGCCTGCTGTTGCATACATAGATGTAAACAATGATGCGAAAAATGATTTAATCGTTTCGCCTTTCGATCCGGGTATAACTTCCTCGGAAGACAAAAAAAGCGTTTTATTGTACTTAAACAAAGGCGAAAACAATCAACCAGAATTCGAGTTTTATACGGATGATTTCTTGCAGTCTGAAATGATTGACCAGGGTTCAGGCGCTTACCCCGTTTTATTTGATTTGGATGATGATGGGCTCCTTGATCTTTTTATTGGTAATTATGGCATCTATCAATATTCATACTATGAAAGTTATTTCCTTCGCTCTGTTTACAGGTCGCGACTAACTTTTTACAAAAATGTGGGCACAAGCGGGAATCCTGTTTTTCAATTGACAGATAACAATTTCGCGGGTTTATGGAATCAAGATTTACTCGGTATTTTCCCGGCATTTGCCGATCTGAATGGTGATGGAAAGACAGACCTGCTGGTTGGAAATGAAAAAGGCAATTTACTGTTTCTAAGAAATGACGGCGAAGCCTTCACTCTTGCAGATGAAAACTATTTTGATATTGACGTGGGCGAATTCAGCACACCACAACTGTTTGACCTTGACAAAGACGGGAAGACAGACCTGCTTATTGGCGAAAAAGGTGGTAATATAAATTACTATCGTAATGGAGGAACAAATTCAAACCCTGATTTTGTTTTTGTAACGGACAGCCTCGGGAAAATCAATGTAACCGATCCTATGTATTCGCTTTTCGGATACAGTACCCCCTGGTTTTTCAGGAATAACCAAAACGAAACACAATTGATCGTGGGCTCAGAACAGGGGCAGATTTTTTATTATACAAATATTGATAACAACCTGGAGGGAAAATTTACATTATCAGATGATCTACATAACTTGCTGGACACCAATAATGTTTCTTTTGATCGCGGACTGAGAACCTGCGCTAGTATTGCTGATATTTCACAGAATGGGGCGTTTGAAATGATCGCTGGTAATTATTCAGGCGGGCTCGAATATTTTAATGGTTCGGCGGATGTTTCACCAGGGATGAATGAAAACTTAACTACTGGAAATATCGTTATTTATCCGAATCCCGCCACATCATCTATAATAATTGCATCTCAAGAATTAGAAATCATACGAATCTCTATATTTAACATGAGCGGCCATATGCTTTTTCAAAAGAACTTGGTTGCTGCTAATAATCAACGTTATTCTGTAGATGTTTCTCAATTCAAAAAAGGCGTATACTTTGTTCAATGCATGACTCAAAAAGGTATCATTCACAAAAAGTTGATCATTCGATAATCGACTAAAAATTCGGCTTCAATTCGTACTTTTTATAAAAATCTTCAATTACTTCAACTGCTTCTTCCACACTATCAACAAGATGAAAAAGCTCTAAGTCAGACTCACTTATCATACCCTGATCTAACATGGTCGCTTTTATCCAATCTACCAATCCACCCCAATACTCTTTGCAAACAAGGATCACCGGAAAGCTGACCAATTTATGTGTCTGAATAAGGGTAATCGCTTCAAAAAGTTCATCCATGGTACCAAAACCACCGGGCAATACGATATAGCCTTGCGAATACCTCATGAACATCAACTTCCTGGTAAAGAAATAATCAAATTCAATTAATTTATCCGGATCAATAAAAACATTCGGGCGCTGCTCGAAAGGCAGGTTAATATTTAATCCAACTGATTTTCCTCCTGCGAAGTGGGCGCCTTTATTAGCTGCTTCCATTATACCCGGACCGCCACCTGTTATGATACCATAACCTTTCTTTGTGAGGAGATAGGCCAATTCTTCAGCAGCTTTATAATACTTATCAGTTTCTTTGGTTCTTGCTGAACCAAATACAGCCACGCAAGGACCTATTCGCGCCATTTCTTCGTAGCCATCAACTACTTCTGCCATAATTTTAAAAACAGACCATGAATCGTGTGCCTTGGTTTGGGTCCATGTTTTGGGTTTGAATTCCTTTTGTAATCTTGATATTTCTTTCTCGTTCATCATATTATCATATATTTTAAATCTGTTACAGCTCTTTTTTTAAATACTGTGCAGTATAGCTTTTTTTATTTTTAATAATTTCTTCGGGTGTACCAGTTACGATTACTTCACCACCGGCGTCACCACCTTCCGGTCCCAGGTCAATAATGTGATCGGCCACTTTGATCACCTCCATATTATGTTCAATCACCATCACCGTATTACCTCGATCCACCAGTTTATTAAGTACTTTAAGCAGCACATTGACATCTTCAAAATGCAAGCCTGTTGTGGGTTCATCAAGAATGTACATGGTTTTACCAGTATCCTTTTTTGAAAGTTCTGCGGAGAGTTTTACCCTTTGTGCCTCCCCGCCGGAAATGGTGGTTGATGATTGTCCGAGTGTTAAATAGCCCAATCCGACATCTTTCAAGGTTTTTAATTTATGTACAATGAAAGGAATATTCTCAAAAAATTCAACTGCCTGGTTGATGGTCAGATTTAAAACATCATTGATAGATCTCCCTTTGAACCTGACTTCCAGCGTTTCGCGGTTGTATCTTTTACCCTGGCAGTCCTCGCATAGCACATAAACATCAGGTAAAAAGTTCATTTCGATGGTTTGCACACCAGCACCTTTGCAGGTTTCGCACCTGCCTCCTTTTACATTGAATGAAAAACGCCCAGGTTTATATCCCCTGATTTTGGCTTCGGGCAAATTGCCGTATAATTTCCTGATCTCATCAAAAACTTTGGTATAGGTGGCGGGGTTGGAACGGGGTGTGCGCCCGATCGGCGACTGATCGATCTCAATCACCTTATCCAAATGCTCCAGCCCTTCTATTTTATCATATTTTAATGGCTCTTTGAGGGACCTGTAGAAATGGTTGCTGAGGATCGGGTAAAAAGTTTCATTTATTAAAGTGGATTTGCCGCTACCGGATACCCCGGTAATACAAATAAATTTACCAAGTGGAAATGAAACTTTTAAATTTTTCAGGTTGTTTCCAGAAGCTCCATAGATTGTAATCGATTTGCCGGAACCTTTTCTTCGTTCTTCGGGTACGGCGATTTCCTTTATTCCTTTTACATAATGCGCCGTAATTGAATTACAGCCATTGATGTCTTTGGGTGCACAGGAAGCGACAATTTCGCCACCGTGCCTACCCGCACCCGGACCGATATCGATCACATGGTCCGCTTCCAGAATCGTATCTTTATCGTGCTCCACTACAATGACCGAATTGCCGATATCCCTCAGGTCTTTCAAGGCATGGATCAATTTGTGGTTATCGCGCTGGTGCAAACCAATACTAGGCTCATCTAAAATATATAATACACCTGTGAGTTGCGAACCAATCTGCGTTGCCAGCCGGATGCGCTGTGCTTCGCCACCTGAAAGACTTCTGGCGGGCCTGTACAAATTCAGGTAACCAATACCTACTTCTAACAGAAAATCAACTCTTTTTGTAATTTCCCTCAATATCTCATGCGCAATGGTTTTCTGATTCTCGCCCATCTCATCTTCAATATTTTCCAACCATTTCCTTAAATGATTCAGGTCCATTAAGGCCAAATCGGCAATATTTTTATCTCCCACTTTAAAATATAAAGCTTCTTTTTTCAGCCTGGCGCCATTACACGCTCCGCATACATGTGTATTCATAAAGCTTTCCGACCATTTCTTGGAGCTTTGTGAAGAATTGTCAGAACTATATTGCTTTACATAATTGATTACCCCCTCAAAGGAAAGGGAATATGTGGAGGTTATGCCCAGGTATTCTTTCTTTACCTGGAAAGTTTCGTTGGAGCCATTCAGAATGGTCTGGATCGCTTCTTCAGGTATATCTTTCAAGGGTGTGCTCAATGTAAAACCAAACTTAGCCCCTATGGCTTCCATCTGGTTGAATACCCAGTTATTTTTGTATTCACCAAGTGGTTTAATGCCTCCCCTTTTTATGGACAAATTCATGTCGGGCATTACTTTGTTCAGGTCTATTTCACTAACAGCTCCCAATCCGTTACAAACCGGGCATGCACCATAAGGCGAATTGAAGGAAAAAGTATTGGGTTCGGGTTCATCATATGACAGACCTGTTGAATGACACATCAATTTGCGGCTGAAATGCCTGGCCTCTTCAGTACCGTCTTCAACTACCATGATCACACCTTTTCCGTGTTTCATAGCAGTGGCAACAGTCTTATTGATCCGCTCTTTGTACTCCGGTTCAACCATAATGCGGTCGATCACAGCTTCAATATCGTGTACTTTATACCTGTCGAGCTGCAATCCAAATGATATTTCACGAATTTCACCATCTACCCTGACTTTCAAAAACCCTTGTTGCCTCACCTGTTCAAATAGTTCCCTGTAATGCCCCTTTCGGCCTTTCACCAAGGGTGCCAGTATAGAAATACCCTTGCCCAGGTACTGATCGATGATCAAACCTGTAATTTGCTCCTGGGTATATTGTACCATCTTCTCACCCGTATTGTAGGAGTATGCTTCAGATGCCCGTGCAAATAACAACCTCAGGAAATCATATACCTCGGTGATGGTTCCTACGGTGGAACGCGGATTTCGGTTCACAGATTTTTGTTCGATGGAGATGACCGGGCTTAATCCATTGATCTTATCCACATCCGGGCGTTCCATATTTCCAATAAACTGTCTTGCGTATGCCGAAAGGGTTTCCATATACCTTCTTTGGCCTTCAGCATAAATGGTGTCAAATGCCAGTGAAGATTTTCCGCTTCCGCTCAATCCCGTAATAACTACCAGTTTGTTCCGCGGTATCCTGACGTCAATATTTTTCAGGTGATGAACGCGGGCACCCAATACTTCAAGTACTTCACCCTGAGCGATATGTATGGTTGTAGTTTTATCCTTCATTTTCAAATCCATCAGTTGCTGATTCCGTTTTGCATAAGAATCAACTGCTCGTGCGTTAAATTATAGGGTGGTTCAGGAATTTTTATATAATACGATTTCCCAATCCTGTTTTTCAGGTCTGTTTGACGTAACCAGGGATTAAAATATTTTAATATTTTATAACTGATGCCCTGGTCCTTTGCAAAATCTGCCCAATCATCCACTTTTCCATTCACTTCCACCAAGTGATATGGAATGGGTAAATAATATTCATCTGGCTCAACATAAAACCCGTAATCTTCTGGATTTTCAAAAATGAGTTTCATGGCCAGGATACGGTATACATACCTACTGGTTTCTTCGGCCACAAGCATATCATAATACGAGCGTGCTTGTTGTTGTTCCATTAATCTTTGAATGCCATTTGTACCCGCATTGTAGGATGCTGCTACCAATGCCCAGTTGCCATATTTTTCATAGCTCTTCAACAAATATTTACAGGCAGCCTCGGTTGATTTTTCTATATGGTACCTTTCATCAACTTCCCGGTCTACCTCCAGGTCAAAATCTTTGGCTGTTCCTTTTAAAAACTGCCAGAATCCAACTGCATCTGAAGGGGAAACTACATTTGATAAGCCGCTTTCTATAACAGCCAAATATTTAAAATCGACCGGGACATCATATTTTTCGAGTATG
>PKSW01000364.1 GCA_002869465.1 Marinilabiliales bacterium | reverse complement strand
GTGGTGCCTGAGTTTGTCGGGATAGTGAATTATTCAGTGATGGCGCTGATACAATTGGAATTGGGAGTGGCAGAAGAAGCCGACCTCGATAACAAAACAGTTCTTGATCTGTATCTCAAATATCTGCACGAAGCACGTGACCTGATGCTCAACAAGAATCATGATTATGACGAAGCCTGGCGGAATATGCGTGTTTCGTCGCTGGATGATATCATATTAATGAAACTGTTACGGATCAAACAAATTGAGAACAATGCCGGTAAAACACTCGTGTCGGAAGGGCTGGATGCCAATTATTTTGACATTATCAATTATGCTGTTTTCGCATTGATCAAATTAATTATTGAAGAGGAAGATGAATAGAACAACAGAAACAAACAAAGAAAACATTTTAGTCAGGCTTATCAGGATGGTCCTTGGACTGCTATTTATATTTTCGTCATTTGTAAAAGGGGTGGACCCGATTGGAACCGCCTACCGGGTGGAGGATTACCTGATCGCCTATGGTATCGACTGGCTTTACGAGCTTTCATTTGCCCTGGCGGTTTTCCTGATAACTGTTGAATTTTTACTGGGTGTGGCACTGGTTTTTAAACTCCGTTATAAGTTGGCAACACTGGGTGTGCTACTCATCATGGTATTCTTTACTGCGGTTACCTATTTCGATGCCCGTTATAACCTGGTGCCCGATTGTGGTTGCTTTGGGGATGCCATCAAATTATCCAACTGGGGTACCTTTTATAAGAATATTGTACTGATCATCATGGCGATCACCGTATTTTTTACACGGAAAATGACCATTCCGCGATTACCTAAATGGTTTCAAACGATCTTGCTGATCACATTGGTCGGTGGATTTGTATGGTTCATCTTTTATAATTATTACCATCTGCCCATAATCGATTTCCGCGACTGGAAAGTAGGTAACGACATGAAATCATCCGGTGAAGAAAATGCGAAGACCTATGTGATATACAAGAATTTAGAAACCGGGGAGGTCAAAGAATATTTAGCACCTGATTATCCTTGGAATGACTCGGTATGGAGGTCAAAATGGGAATTTATGGATCAACGCTATGACGACTCAGGTGTTGTGAGGAAACATAATTTATTCCTGGAAGATGAAGCAGGAAACAATTACACCAAATATATCATTGAAAATCCGGATTACCAGTTGGTGCTCACCACTTACGACCTAGAAAAAGCAAACAGTGGCGGAATGATCAAGGCTTCGGAATTGTTCCACTCGCTGAATCGGGATGATATTTCTTACGCTTTGCTAAGCAGTTCGGGAATGGATGTCATTCAAAATTTCGAGGAGGTATACCAAATGGATTATGACGTATATTTTGCCGATGATATCGAATTGAAAGCCATGATCCGGTCCAACCCGGGACTTATGTTGCTGCACAATGGCGTGGTATTGGGAAAATGGCACTTCAACGATTTTCCTGATAAAAAGGAACTTGAAGAAGTAATCGCAAGCGCAGAGACCGAATGATTCAGTATATAGTTAAAAGACTTTTGTATGGCATCCTCGTATTATGGGGTGTTGTTACCATTGTTTTTTTCCTGTTTAATATTTTACCCGGCGATGCGGCGCAAATGCTAATGGGGCAGCGATCCGATGTGTCGTCGATTGAGGCCATCAAAAAAGACCTTGGTCTTGATAAACCGCTTACAACCCAGTACCTGAATTTTCTGAACGACATTTCTTTTATTTCCTTTCATAACGCTGATAATCCTGATCATTTCTGGTATTATGATCAGGAAAAATACAAGGTCTCCGTTGAATTATTCACTTTAGGTCATACCGCTGTTGTTGTGAAAAGGCCCTATCTAAGGCAATCATACCAGAGTAAAAGGGATGTGACAAGTATCATTGCGGAAGCATTTCCGAAAACTCTCACACTGGCCATTGCATCCATAATTATTGCTGTGATCATTGGTGTGCTATTGGGGATATTGTCGGCCATTTATAAAGACAGCTTTTTA
The DNA here is from genome assembly GCA_002869465.1 of Marinilabiliales bacterium. Taxonomy (GTDB): domain Bacteria; phylum Bacteroidota; class Bacteroidia; order Bacteroidales; family F082; genus UBA4459. The sequence goes on along the minus strand of PKSW01000364.1, from coordinate 6,489 downwards.
GATAAAATGCTACTGGTGTTGTCGTCGCTCGGTATGTCGATACCTTCTTTTTTTGCTGCCATCATCATCGCGTGGCTGTTCGCTTTTGTGTTGGCTGATTATACGGGACTGGAAATGTTCGGCAGCCTGTATTCGGTGGATGATTATACAGGAGAGGTATATCTGAATTTAAAAAATCTTATTCTGCCGGCTATTACACTTGGCATCAGGCCGCTGGCTATTGTTGTGAGCTTAACACGAAGTTCGCTGCTGGAAGTGCTGTCGCAGGATTATATTCGAACGGCATATGCGAAGGGATTGAATAAAAGTCAGGTTATTTTCCGGCATGCTTTGAAAAACGCACTTAACCCTGTTTTGACAGCGATTACAGGATGGTTTGCATCCTTGATGGCGGGTGCAGTTTTCGTGGAATATGTATTCGACTGGAAGGGTATTGGAATCGTAATTGTGGATGCACTTGAGAAATATGACCTGCCAGTGATCATGGGTTCTGTGCTGTTTATTTCGGTAGTACTGATTATTGTGAATATCCTGGTCGATCTGTTATACACATTACTTGATCCACGTGTCAGATTATCCTGATATCCGGCAAAGTTTTTAAGCATCATAAAAAGGAATATATCTATTTTTGAATTGAATGTAATTACTAAATATTAAACGGATGAGAACAAAAATTGTAGCTGGAAACTGGAAAATGAATAAAAGTTTCCAGGAGGCTGAAGAGTTGATCGGAGAATTGGCAACAAAGCTTGAAGATAAAGAATTAATATGCGAAGTGGTGGTTTGCCCACCCGCATTGTATTTGGAAATGGCATCTGATTATGCCGATGAATCTATATTCTGCGTGGGTGCACAAAATGTAAGTGAGCATGAACATGGTGCTTATACCGGCGAAATATCTGCCGAAATGCTGGATTCGGTGGATGTCGATTTTTGTATTGTAGGGCACAGCGAACGCAGAAAGTATTTTGACGAGGACAATTATTTGCTGGCCAATAAAGTAAACCGGGTGCTGGATCATGATATGATCCCTATTTATTGCTGTGGCGAAGTCATCGAAGAGCGTGAAAAGAATATACATTTTGATATCGTGGAGCAACAAATTAAAGAAGGGCTTTTTCACCTGTCGGAAGATGAATTTTCAAATATTGTAATTGCCTATGAACCTGTTTGGGCCATTGGAACCGGCTTAACAGCAACTCCAGAACAGGCGCAGGAAATGCATGCTTTCATCCGGAAGTTGGTGGCGAAAAAGTATGGCGAAACAGCAGCAGCAGATTGTACCATTCTGTATGGCGGAAGCTGCAACGCCCAAAATGCTGTCGAATTATTCGCGCAAAAAGATGTGGATGGCGGATTGATCGGTGGTGCTTCGCTTAAAGCAGACGATTTTATAAAAATAGCTGAAAGCTTTTAAAACAGATCAGTGGATTATATTGAATTAACATGCGAAAAACCGCGGTCAGAAGAACAGCTTGAGATTTTGATCGCTGAGCTGGCCGAACTGGGATTTGAAAGTTTTACGGAAGAAGCAGATCATTTGCTGGCCTATATTCCTGAAAAAGATTTTTCAGATCAACTGTTAGCCGGTAATACATATTTGATTGATTTGCAGGCATACAGCCGGATCGAAACAAGGCTGGTCAAAGAGCAAAACTGGAATGCGGTATGGGAAAGTAACTATGATCCGGTGATCATTGATAACCGGTGCCAGATACGGGCGCCATTTCATCCGGCCAATGACAAACTGGAATTTGATATTGTAATTCACCCAAAAATGTCATTCGGAACTGCCCATCATGAGACTACTTCACAGATCATCAGCTTATTACTTGATGAAGATGTGAAAGATTTGAAGGTGCTGGATATGGGCTGTGGTACCGGGGTGCTGGCCATCCTGGCGATGTTAAAAGGTGCCAAAAGTGCTGTTGCCATCGATTTCGACGAATGGGCTTATAATAATAGTATCGAGAATGTGGCATTAAATAAAATGGATCAAATTGACGTTCAACTTGGAGATGCTACTTTACTTGGAAATGATCTATTTGATCTGATTCTTGCCAATATCAATAAAAATATATTGCTGGCGGATATTCATGCGTATTCAAAAGTGTTAAAGAGGGGAGGGCGTATCATTTTCAGCGGATTTTATGTGGATGACCTGGTTGATATAAAAGAAGAAGCAGAAAAACATAGTTTGGCATATCAGTCGCATCGCAATAAAAACAGATGGGTAGCTGCTGTATTTGTTAAAGTTTGATTTAATATGAGGAACGACAGAAAATGGATTGGTTGGCAATTCAGGCTTCAAAAAAGCTTGATGTTTGCGCTGTTTGCTTTTCTGTTCATATGTAATACCGCCATTTCACAGGAGCAGGAAGCTTTATCACTTGATAACGATGAATTCTATGGCCAGTTATCTTCAATCTTGCTGAACACGACCTCTGAAGCTAATAAAAAGGCAGCCGAAGTTACACTGGAGAGATTTTTCCCGACATGGGGAGCAAGTCGTTTTACGGAGGAGGGCAGGTCAGAGATACGCCAATTGATTGAAACCATGAGAGCCCGTAAAATGAAAGCATTTCCGTATTTGCATGATTATATTTATGCACTTACATTGCTGGGCGAGTCGCAACTCTCGTCGGAAGCTATCATCGCATGGCATTTGTATGCCGAAGAATTGCTGACCATTAAACAATCGGCGCCTTTTGGAAAATTATTGGATTTCACACGAGAATTTTTTGATGACAAAATATTGAACTCCAGGGGCACCTTCTCCTGGTACTACCGCCGTGCAAACTTCACATTCGATCTGGATACCACGCTGGTTATCAGGTTTGAGTATCTTGATTTAGTTTGTGCTTCTAAAAATGACAGTTCGGTAATTGCCAACACCAGCGGGTTTTTTAATTATGAGTCAAAAAACTGGGAAGGTGAAAACGGACTGCTGAGTTGGAATCGCTTTGGTGAGGAAAATGGTGAACAAATTAATGCCGAGTTTCAAACATATTCAATTGATTTAAAGGAAACAGATTATCAAATAGATTCGGCTATTTTACATTATGACCGGTTTTTCAAAAACCCGGTGTTGGGGCGCCTGACGGAGAAAATAATGGCAGGTCCGGCCAGCGATCGGACCTCTTATCCACGTGTTACATCTTATCTTGATAATTTCGAGTTGCCTGATATATTTCCAGGTATCGATTATTATGGAGGACTTGAAATACAGGGGCTAAGATTATTTGGTTTGTGCTCGGGTAATGGCGATGCATTCGTTACATTTCGCCACAACGATACCATTTTTGGAAAAATAAGGAGTGAAGTGTTCAGGTTGGATGAAGAAAAGATAGAAACAACGGACGCCCAGGTATCATTCTATTTCGAAAGAGACTCGCTTTTTCATCCTGATATCCATGTAAAATATACAACAGAAGATAAATTGATGATGCTTTTTAATGACGCCGGTGGTGCTGAAATGCCCCCATTTTTCAACTCTTATCACCAGCTTATCATTTATTCTGAAGCATTGTATTGGAATATCGACAGTACCGAAATGTATTTTAAGAATATGCGTGGTGTCAACCAGAATAACAAAGCTTCATTTGTTTCCAATAACTTTTTTTCTATCAGTGATTTTTACCGCCTGCAAGGCATGGACGACACCAACCCGCTCTACACTATTTATAACTATTTGCATACTTATGGTGATCGGGAGGTCCAACTCGGTGCGTTTGCCGAATTTATGAGAAAACCCAAAGAACAGGTGGAAGCTTTACTCATAAGCCTGGGACGAAAAGGATTTTTAATTTATGACAGTAAAACCGAAACCGCTTTTGTAAAGCAACGTTTGTTTGATTATCTCGATGCCAAATCGGGACAGGCTGACTATGATGTCATCAGGTTGGAATCGGAAGTATTTGCGAAGCCAAATGCATTGATCGATCTGAATGACCTGAGCCTGGATGTATTCGGGGTGCCGGAAGTATTTATCAGCGACTCTCAGGAAGTATATATTTACCCATTTGATAAAACTATATCATTCAGGAAAAACAGAGATTTTACTTTTGATGGACGCGTTCATGCCGGTTTGTTTGATTTTTATGCACAGAACAGCACCTTTGTGTATGATAGTTTCATGCTCAATCTCAATTATATCGATTCGCTCACATTCATGGTTAAAGCCAAAGGGTTGCTAACTGGCTCTGATTCACTGGTAAAAGTAAAAAATGTGCTGACCGTGCTCAATGGGAAAATATATGTGGATGACGCGTATAACAAATCCGGGTTACGAAGCATGGATCGTTATCCAATCTTTGTAAGTAACGAAGATAGTTATGTATATTTCAACAAGAAGAGCATCCAGGACAGTACGCTAAACCCGGAACATTTTTATTATGTGATCGAACCTTTCACCTTTGATAGCCTTTCAACTTTTACAACGCAGGGTATGGCATTCGATGGCGCACTGTCATCTGCGGGAATTTTTCCAACCATTCGTCAGCCGCTTATCGTAATGGAAGATTATTCGCTTGGTTTTACACACCAAACGCCAGTTGAGGGTTATGAAATATATGATGGAAAAGCTGTGTTCTCTTCCGAAGTCAAATTGAGTAATAAAGGATTTGAAGGTTTGGGCACCCTAAATTATTTAACAGCAACAACTGCATCTGACCGCTTTCTTTTTTACCCTGATTCATTAACCGGCATTGGAAACTACTTTACCCTGAAGGAAAGCCCTGATAAATACGATTACCCCCATGTTCAGGGAGATAGTGTGGACATCCATTGGGCGGTCGATACCAATTTAATGGCAGTTAACCAGCTGTTCGATCCGTTTATTCTGTATCATCAATCAAGTTTGGAAGGAAATCTTGAATTATCTCCGGAAAAGCTCATGGGAGACGGATCATTCTTTTTTGATCAATCAGAGATCATATCAAACAGCATCAATTTTAAACATAGCGAGTTAACTGCTGACTCGGCGGATTTTTATTTGCGATTAAAAGATCAGGATACGGTGGTGTTCAGATCGAAAGGATATTTTGCACGGATTGATTTTCAGCAGCAGAAAGGATGGTTTGATAACCTCTACGAAAACTCATTTGTGGAGTTTCCATTCAATAAATATATTTCCACATTGGAAGAAGTGGAATGGATCATGAATGAAAACCGGCTAGAGCTGAAAAGTGAGTCAGGTGCCGATTATGAAGTACTTAGCAAGCTCAGTGATAAGGAACTGATAGATTATAATTTAAGTGGACCGGAGTTCATATCGGTGCACGAAGGCCAGGATTCCCTCCGGTTTTATGCCGGACAGGCATCGTATAACCTGAGTCAATATAATATCGATATTGAGGGCGTTAAATTGATCAAAGTAGCAGATGCGGCAATCTTCCCGTTTGATGAAGGTGTAAAGATCCTGCGTGATGCAAAAATAGCCACCCTAACTGATGCCCGGATTATAGCCGATACATTGAATAAATACCATCATATCTACGATGCGGATGTAAATATTTTTAGCCGGCATCAGTTTATGGCGAAGGGTTATGTCGATTACAGGGATAGAAACAGAACTGTACAACCCATTTACCTAAGTAGTATATCTGTAAATAACTTTGGGAAGACTATTGGTTTTGGCGAAATCACACCGGATGATATTTTCTTCCTGAGTCCTGAATATTTCTTTGCCGGGGAGGTAATTTTGCTTTCGAATCAGAAAAACTACAGGTTTACCGGAGGTTATAAAATCAATGAAAGTTGTATAGGTCTGGTAGATAACTGGGTGGCCTTCGATCAATATCTGGATCCGTCGAAGTTATATTTTAATATGACCGACACAACCAGGGATACAAAAGGCCGCAGGGCTCGTTTTGGACTGGCATTTTCAGAGCGGGATAAAACTTTTTATCCGATGGTTTTACAGGCTTTGAGGGATTCGTCGGATTTTGTATTGATCCAATCCAGCGGACAGATAGATTATGATACCGCAAACAGGTCATTCAGGGTAGGTTCAGCCAGGCGATTGAATGATAACGTGATGACTGATAATCTGGTGGCATTAAATAACGAAAGATGTATATTGGAAGGGGATGGAATACTGGACCTGGGTTTGGATTTTAATATGTTGAAATGGAATGCTGCCGGAACATTCAGGCATTTAATCATTCCTGATTCAACTTACATTAATACCGTGTTGTCACTGGCTTTCCATATGGATATGTTCGCTCTCAATATGATGGTGGACAGTTTGCGGATTTCCAACGCGAAAAATACAGATGTCAGCTCAGGCGCATTTCCGTTATACCTGCAGAAAAGGATTGGTTCACAAAGAGCAAATGAAGTGTTGACTGATTTGAATCTTTACGGACAAATGAGAAAAATCCCGCCAGAATTAGCCCATACAATCATTTTTACAGACTTAAATTTGAAATGGGATACAAAAACGAGATCATATCTTTCATATGGCCCAATCGGTATTGGATATATTGC
>PKSW01000476.1:1588-2009 GCA_002869465.1 Marinilabiliales bacterium | reverse complement strand
AATAATAGTCCCAGTATAATATTCCAGGCCTCGGGCCAGGGTGAGGTCGAGGCGCCATTTTGATTTCAACTCAAGGTCTTTCAGATAGCGCATTACATTCATGGTTTCTTCCAGGCCCTTCATGCCGGTTTCTGAATTCTTTAAAATCTCCATCAGTGTTGGAAATTTTTCTTTTAACAAGCCTTTTAACTGCAAAATAGGTTTGAGTTTTTCAATGGCCTCATCACTCAGATCTTTGCTTTTCAATTCTTCAATTACCGAGTCAAAACCAATTTTATCCATTTTGTCAATAGCAACCGTTATATCGATTATTTTATCAGGGGCACCAATAATCTCAGCGATACCACTTAAAATTTTCCGGTTGTTGATTTTAATAGTAACATCAACACCCAGGGTTGCGAAAACCTCGTCGATCATTCGA
>PKSW01000476.1:0-1580 GCA_002869465.1 Marinilabiliales bacterium | reverse complement strand
CATTCGAATCAATTCAACCTCATTCAGTAAGGAATCAGAGCCGATCACGTCCACATCACATTGATAAAATTCGCGGTAGCGACCTTTTTGGGGGCGGTCAGCACGCCAGACTGGCTGTATCTGATATCTTTTAAAAGGGAAAGTGATTTCATTCAAGTGTTGGACAACGTACCTTGCGAAAGGAACTGTCAGATCATATCGTAACCCTTTTTCAGTAATGGCGGTTGTAATTTTACCCAGGCTTTTTGTTTCAATATCCTGTGGGTCAATATTTTTTAGAAAATCTCCTGAGTTTAATATTTTAAAGAGTAACCTGTCGCCTTCTTCGCCATATTTACCGGTTAATGTGGAAAGGTTCTCCATGGCAGGTGTTTCAATGGGCAGGTAGCCATAATTCTGAAAAACAGTTTTGATGGTATTGAAAATATAATTTCGGCGCACCATTTCAACAGGAGAGAAATCGCGTGTGCCTTTGGGTATTGAAGATTTTTGGGCCATAAAGTATAATTAAAAGAATAGACCTTTTTGTGGTGGCAAAATTAGTAATTTGATGCTAATACCTGAAATCGGTATAGTTTTGTTCGCTTTCAATGGGGTAATGGCCCTTGTACACATTTCCGAGGTTGCCGTCAATAGCAATTTCATCTCCGGCCTGGAATGTAAAATTATTCAGCTGGCATATTTTCTTTTCTTCATAAACTTCTAAACTGGTGCAATTTACAACTGAAGTAATACCCAGTCGAACCGCTGTTACGGCCGCATGTGAAGTGGCGCCACCTTTGCCGGTCAGCAATCCATCCGTTTCGAAGATCATGCTAATATCGTCGGGCACTGTATCAGGCCTGACAAGAATGACCATATCGTCTGGATATTTCTTCCGAAGCCAGGCAATATCTTTCAGGTCGAACGCTACCCTGCCATTCATGGCGCTGCCGCCTATGCCAAGCCCGCGACCGGCCAGCTTCATTTGCTCAATGGGGATACTGAAAATTTCAACCGGTTGTGAAGCGGCCATATCGAGGTCGCGTGTTTGCAGAATATACAGATCGTCAGGGTTTTCTGATTCAAAAGTAAATTCAATTTCCTGGGGACTATAACCATATTCTTCAATCAGTTCAGTCGACATTTGATAGATGCGCTGGTAGATCTGTGGCAAAATGTCCTGCAGGGTCTTTTCCTTTTCATTGTTATTGGATCGCTGGCTGTTACTTACAGGTAATGGTTTTACAAGTCCGGCGACAATGTCTTCCCCCTGGCCTTGCAAGGTAAAATCGCCATATAGGTTTACCCCATGTTTTTTCTTTTTCGGGTTTTGGGTAAATACAACCCCTGTTCCTGAGTTTCTCTGGATATTTCCAAAAACCATCCGCTGAACAATAACCGCCGTTCCCCATTCGTCTGCAATTTCTAAATGTTCACGGTAAGCTTTGGCACGTTCAGACGACCATGAATCGAAAACTAGGTTGATAGTCGTTATCAGTTGTTTAAAGAGGTCTTCTTCAAAATAGATATTGTTTTTTTGCAGTGTTTTTTTGTATGCAAAAGCAATTTTTCTCATGGATTCGGGACTCAGATCCGCT
>PKSW01000471.1 GCA_002869465.1 Marinilabiliales bacterium | reverse complement strand
TACTATTAAAAAAGTATTGGATGAAGGAGGCGCCGTAATCTTAATGTCGCACCTCGGCAGGCCGAAAGAAGGACCAGAAGAAAAGTTTTCATTAAAACACCTGGTTCCATATCTTTCAAAAAAATTAGGTGTTGATGTACAGTTTGCTGACGATTGTATTGGACAACAAGCAAAAGAAAAAGCAGGTGCTTTAAAACCCGGGCAAGTATTACTATTGGAAAACCTCCGTTTTTATAAGGAAGAAACCAAAGGCGATGAAGCCTTCGCTAAAAAACTGGCCAGCCTTGCCGATGTGTATATGAATGATGCTTTTGGAACAGCCCATCGTGCGCATGCTTCAACGGCCATCATCGCTCAGTTTTTTCCTAATGATAAAATATTCGGTTACATCATGGGCAACGAACTTGCCAGCATTAATAAAGTACTGACCGAAGGGAAAAAACCAATTACAGCTATTTTGGGTGGTGCCAAAGTATCTGGAAAAATTGAGATTGTCAATAATCTGCTAAATAAAGTGGATCATATTCTAATAGGTGGTGGTATGATGTTCACTTTTATTAAGGCCCTGGGCGGCAAAGTGGGTAATTCGCTGGTTGAAGATGATTTGATAGAAACAGCAAGAAAAGCCATGGCAAAAGCGGATGAACTGGGTGTTATTATGCACATACCCACGGATGCAGTTATCGCTGATAAATTTGACAACAATGCCAGCCGGAAATTCTGCAAGTCACATGAAATACCTGATGGTTGGATGGGACTAGATATCGGACCCGAAACCGGGCAGGCGTTTAAAGATGTGATTGAAAACTCGTCTACGATTCTATGGAACGGACCTATGGGCGTATTCGAGATGGATAATTTTGCATCAGGTACCTGCGAAGTGGCTCATGCTATAGCCAATGCAACTGCCAAAGGGGCATTTTCACTCATTGGCGGCGGTGATTCGGTGGCGGCCATCAATAAATACGAGCTGGCGGATAAAGTAAGTTATGTGTCTACGGGTGGCGGTGCCATGCTCGAATATATCGAGGGCAAAACATTGCCTGGAGTAGCTGCTGTAGAGGAATAAGTATCCTTGTTATATCTGCTTGATAATCTCTTCTTTATCAGGAATCCTGAAATCGAAATTATCAAGATGCAACCAATCGTATAGTTGTGGTGCAAATGCTGCCACAGGCTCATAAAAAACAGATTTTTCTTTGTATTCTTCTTTTATCAAGTTTTGGTTGGCATCAAAATAGTTGATGATCAGCAGTAAAATGCTTAAGATCAGGGCGCCTTTAATAATACCGAAAACGGCTCCGGCAGCTTTGTTCAAAAAACCAAGCAAAATGATGTCGATCAGTTTTTGTAATATTTTTCCGATGGCGATGATGGCTATTACGACAACAATAAATGTTACAATAAATGACAAAGCTGCGATATATTTCTCATCGATGTTAAAGTTTTCGTTGAGCAGGCTGGCGGCGTAATCGGAAAAATAAAAGGCAAAAAACAGCCCCAGAATTAAAGCGGCCAGGGTAGCCACTTCAATGATAAAGCCTTTTTTATAGCCCTGCCAGGCAAACAGCAGCAAAGGAATAATGATGATGATATCCAGAAAATTGATGCTCATGATCTATACTTTTTCTAATTCCTGTTGATCCTTCTGGTTAATTCCGTTGAAAAAACAAATTCGTTTAATTCTTCATTGTCAGTTTTTAAAATCACGTTTTTATCACCTTCCCACCAAAGTTCGCCCTTGTGTAAAAAAGCAATTTTCTGACCTATTTGTATCACCGAATTCATATCATGGGTATTAATAACTGTGGTCATCTGAAATTCTTCTGTCAGATCGGAAATGAGTTCATCGATCAATTCAGCCGTCTTGGGGTCGAGGCCCGAATTGGGTTCGTCACAAAACAAATAATTAGGCCGGAGCGAAATGGCCCTAGCAATGGCTACGCGTTTGATCATACCCCCGCTAATTTCGGCGGGAAATTTTTTATTGGCATTTAACAGGTTTACTCGTTTAAGGACTGTATTCACGCGTTCTCTTTTTTCTTCCAGCGACATTTTAGTGAACATATTCAATGGGAACATCACATTGTCTTCTACTGTAAACGAGTCGAATAAAGCACCTCCCTGGAAAAGAACGCCCATTTCTTTCTGTATTTTCCTCTTCTCTTTTTCACTAAAACAGGAAAAACAGGTTTTTCCAAAGTTAATTTCACCTTTGTCTACATCCAGTAAGCCAATACAGCATTTCATTAAAACCGTTTTTCCTGAACCACTTTGCCCGATGATCAGGTTTGTTTTCCCTTTCTCAAAAACAAAGGAAATATCCTTCAATACTTGCTGATCAGCAAAAGACTTGGATATATTTTTAACCTCGATCATGTGAGCAGCATTTGAGTTAAAATAAGGTCGAAAACGATGATTAAGATACTGCTGTAAACAACAGCCTGGGTGCTTGCCCTGCCTACTTCAACCGAACCACCTTTTACGTAAAAACCTTTATAGCCAGAAACCGAAGCAATGATGAAGGCGAAAACAAGTGTTTTGATCATGGCATATGTGATGGTAAACGGATCGTACCATGAACGCACTCCTTCAATATAGACTACGGAAGATGACAACCCGGTGACTAGCATGGCCAGCCAACCGCCGAATATTCCAAGCACAATTGAAAAAACAATGAGTACCGGGTTGTAAATCATGGAAGCGGTTATTTTAGGCAGAATTAAATAATTGGCCGGGTTAATTCCCATTACCTTTAAGGCATCAATCTGCTCAGTAACGCGCATAGTGCCAATTTCCGAAGCAATACTCGAACCTACTTTCCCTGCTAATATCAAACTTATTATTGTAGGTGAAAATTCAACAATCATCATTTGACGGGTACTGAATCCGATGGTTTTGAGCGGAATCAGAGGACTGTCAATATTATATGCCATCTGAATAGCAATAATGGCTCCGGTAAAGAGGGAAATAACGGCCACAATGCCGATGGAATTGGTTCCCAGGTCCTGGAAATCCATCATCAGTTGCCTTCGGAAAACTTTTCCCTTGTCAGGCCGTTTAAAAGCCTGGAACATTAACCAGACGTAGGCACCTATTTCTTGAATTATTTTCATAGTTCAGGCTAAATTAAACAAAAGAATTTATTCCTTCCAACAACACGGTTTTAAAAAAATCGTTTCTTTGAAAACGCAAAATAATGCATAAACATTCTTTTACGGATGAATTTTATATTTAAATCTCTCGTTATTCTTTTCATAAGTGCTTTCATTTGTGCTTCTTGCGCCACTCAAAAACAGGGTTATCACCCAAAACGTTACAGAAAAAAAGACTGTAATTGTTCTAGCTGGACATTTCATCCTCCTGTAACGATCAACAATTCCAAATCTGATTCATAGGTCTTTTTAATGGAGGAAAAGCAAATACTCAGCCCTTATCTGCCCGACGAAGCTGTTGATATTGTATTTGATTGGATCAAAGAGAAAAGAATACATTTTAAAATTACCCGGAACCGGAAAACCAAATTTGGTGATTACCGCCCTCCTGTTTACCATGCAAATCACCGGATTTCAATCAATCACGATCTGAATCCATATGCATTTTTAATCACCTTTATTCATGAATATGCCCATTTGTTGGTTTATGAAACATATAAAAACCGGGTTTTGCCGCATGGAAAAGAATGGAAAAAAACCTATAAATACCTGATGGAAGAATTGCTTGATCTTCATATTTTTCCGGATGACCTTTCAAAAATACTGGTAAAAAGTATCAGGAACAGCAAGGCCTCCAGTGCTTCAGATATTGAACTAAGCCGGATTTTGCATGCATACGATAATACAGCACCACAAACGAAAGTTGAGGATTTACCTGCCAATGCAATTTTTAAAACCAGTAAGGGTAAAAAGTTTGTTAAAGGTGAAAAACAACGCATTCGATATAAATGCAAATGTCTCGACAACAACAAACTTTATTTGTTTCACCCGCTGACGCCAATTATTCCTGTTTCACAATAATTTAAACTATCGAGTTTTGTACCTTTGCAATCCTCAAATACATGACCCTTATGAACAACCTGAAAAATAACTATTGCGTGATTATGGCGGGTGGAGTTGGTACCCGTTTCTGGCCCATAAGCCGCACATCCAGGCCCAAACAATTCATTGATATCCTTGGCGTTGGAAAAACCCTGATACAACTCACTTTCGAGCGTTTTAAAAAAATATGCCTTCCTGAAAATGTATATGTCGTTACCAATGCCATTTACAAGGATCTCGTGTTGGAACAATTGCCTGAACTCTCTGAAAACCAGGTTCTATGTGAGCCAGCTATGAGAAACACGGCACCATGTGTAGCCTATGCAAATTATAAAATCAATGAAGTGAATCCCGATGCGTTGATAGTGGTTGCCCCTTCTGATCATATTATTTTAAATGAAGAAGCCTTTGTTAACGATGTAAATACGGCATTAAAAGCCGCTTCAAATAACGACAGCCTGCTTACACTGGGTATCAAACCTAGTAGGCCTGATACAGGTTATGGGTATATTCAATACATCGAAAAAAGCATTTCAACAGAAATACCCGAAATTAAAAAAGTAAAGACTTTTACGGAAAAACCCAACCTAGAAATTGCAAAATCATTCCTGGCAAGCGGAGATTTCCTCTGGAATTCCGGCATTTTTATTTGGTCGCTCAAGAGTATTATGAGTGCATTCAAGCAATACCTGAACGAGGTGGATTCATTATTCGCTGAAGGAGTGGGTATCTACAATACATCTGATGAAGTTAATTTTATTGGTAAAACATATGCCCTTTGCAAGAACATTTCCATTGATTATGGCATTATGGAGAAAGCTGAACATGTCTATGTACTCGCCGTTGATTTTGGTTGGTCGGACTTGGGTACCTGGGGTTCATTGTACGATATCAGAGAGAAGGACAAACATGACAATGCTGTGATGGGAAATAATGTCATGCTGTATGATTCAAAAAAATGCATCGTGAATGTGCCCAAAGATAAATTGGTTGTCTTACAAGGCCTGAGCGACTATATCGTTGTGGAAGATAACAACACCCTGCTTGTGTGCCGCAAAGAAGACGAACAGCATATCAGACAATTTGTTACGGATGTGAAGCTCGAAAAAGGCGAAAAATTTGTATAGATAATTAAATGAAGAAATGTTAAATTAATTTGATATAAAATGAAAAAAGTTATCATTATTACCATCGCATTTTTACTAGGTTTTAATCAGTTTATGAAAGCCGACGAAGGAATGTGGTTACCCCTGTTGATTAATAATAATATTGTTGAAATGCAGGAAATGGGATTAAAATTAAGTGCCGAAGACATTTACAGTGTCAATCAATCGAGTTTAAAAGATGCAATTGTTATTTTTGGCAGAGGCTGTACAGGAGAAATGGTATCACCTGAAGGACTCCTGTTAACGAACCATCATTGCGGTTACGGCTCCATTCAAAAAGTAAGTACCCCTGCTGAAAATCACCTTCAGAATGGTTTTTGGGCAACCAGTAAGAAGGAGGAAATTCCGATTGAAGGATTGACTGTAAAATTTTTAATTAAAATGGAAGATGCTTCTGCCCAGGTACTCGACGGTGTAACATCTGAAATGACTGAACAGGAGAGAGACAAAAAAATTGCTAAAAATTCAAAAGATCTCATTGAAACAGCTACCAAAGAAACCCATTACAGTGCCATCGTCGAATCATTTTTTGGCGGAAACGAATATTATCTTTTTGTTTATGAAACTTTCACCGATGTGCGTTTGGCCGGAACGCCGCCTGAATCAATCGGTAAATTTGGTGCCGATACTGATAACTGGATGTGGCCGCGTCATACAGGTGATTTTTCAATGTTCAGGGTCTATAGTGATGCTGATGGAAAGCCTGCTAAATATTCAAAAAATAACATTCCTTTAAAGCCAAAGCATTTTCTACCCATTTCTATTGAGGGTATTGAAAAAGGAGACTTTGCCATGATCATGGGTTACCCTGGAAGCACCCAACGTTATTTATCCTCTTACGGCGTTGACCTGGCCATCAATCAAACCAATATGACCATCGTCGATATCCGTGCCGAAAAACTACGTATCATGAAAGAAGGCATGGATGCGGATGAAGCCGTCAGGTTACAATACGCTTCCAAATATGCACGGACCGCCAATTACTGGAAATATTTTATTGGCCAGACAAAAGGATTGAAAAGGCTGAAAGTTAAAGATAAGAAACTTGCCGAAGAGGCAGAATTCTCCAACTGGATCAATCAAAATCCAGAAGCAAAAGAAAAATACGGTGAAGCTATTCCATTAATAAGCAGCGCTTTTGAAAAAATTGAAGAAACAAACCTTACCAAGTGGTATTTCCGCGAAGCGATCATGTATGGCCCTGAGGTTTTAAGTTATGCGAATTCCTTCAAAAAATTATCAAAGCTCCTGGGCGATAAAGAAGCTAGCCAAGACGAGATTAATAAGGAAATTGAAAAACTAAAATCGGGTGTTGCAGATCATTTTAAGGATTATAACAAAGCCATTGATGAGAATTTACTAGCAGCCATGATTGACATGTACAATGAAAATGTTCCTTTGGATCAACAACCCGTGTATTTACTGGAAATAGACAATAAATATAAAGGCAACTTCCAGGCGTATGCAGTTGATGTTTTTGAAAAAACGATGTTTGCTGACAAAGATAAGGTAGTGGCATTTTTAAATGATCCTAATGCTAAAAAACTTGACAAAGATCCTGCATTAGTTGCTATGATTGCATTTACGGAGAAGTATAAAGAAGTGATGAAAACGACGAAAGATGCAAATGAAGAACTTGAAAAAGGACACAGACTTTATATTGCTGGCTTGAGGGAAATGAATAAAGACAAAAACTATTATCCCGATGCCAATTTTACGATGCGTTTAACTTACGGAACCGTTCTGGACTATTATCCTGCTGATGCTGTTCATTATGATTATTTCACAACCATTGAAGGCATTATGGAAAAAGAAGACCCGAATAACTGGGAATTTATTGTTCCGGAGAAATTGAAAGAACTATATCAAGCCAAAGATTATGGCCCCTATGGTATGAATGGTACCTTGCCTATTGGTTTTTTAACAACCCACGATATTACGGGAGGTAACTCAGGAAGCCCTGTGATGAATGGCAACGGAGAATTGATCGGACTTGCTTTTGACGGGAACTGGGAAGCAATGAGTGGTGATATTGCCTTTGAACCTGAACTGCAGCGCACCATCAACGTCGATATCAGATACGTGATGTTCATCATCGATAAATTTGCCGGCGCTACCAATTTGATTGATGAAATGACCATCGTTAAAAAAAACCCTTCAAAAATACTTGGAGGTCCAACATATGGAACCGATATTGAACCATCACATAAACATTAAAAAATTATTGGATTAAATTAGAATTTTATAGCCCTGCTATATATTGCAGGGCTATTTTGTTTTAAATAAAATCCGTCCCCGTCCTCTATTTCAATTATTTTTGTCTCCCGTTGCATGTTTGCAATATTTTACCTGATTTTCAGTTAGTACTAAGAATCATATTTGCGTTCAAATGAATAGAAAAAATTACACCGCCACCATTCTGATTGCCCTTTTTTTAATCAGTGATCTGTTTACAATTGCTCAACCCACTGCTCTTGGTGAATGGAAAACACATTTACCTTATAGCCAGGTAATTGATGTGGCCGTTGCCAGCAACAAAGTATTTGCAGCTACACCATACAGTATGTTCACATATAGTTTGAATGACAATCGAGTTGAATTATTTGACAAGATAAAAGGACTGAGTGATGTAGGTATTAATAAAATAGGCTATTACCAACAACTTAATTCAGTTTTAGTTGCTTATTCAAATGCCAATCTGGATTTGATTCGGCCTGATGAATCTATCAGAAATATTTCCGACATCAAAGACAAAGATATTTTAGGAAATAAAACCATTAATAACATCACTTTTAAAGATGAATTTGCATATTTATCTTGCGGATTTGGGATCGTCGTTCTTGATATGGAAAGAGAAGAAGTTAAAGACACATATTATATTGGCCCCAATGGCAATGCACTGAATGTGATGGATTTAACATTTAACGAGTCTTTCTTTTATGCAGCGACCGAAAACGGCATTTACTATGCAGATGTGAACAGTATTGCCCTGGCAGATTATAACAACTGGCACAAAGATGAAAGCCTGATCCACCCGGATTTGAAATACAACCTCATCGAAAATTTTGAGGGGAAAATATATACCAACTATTACAATGAAGGTCATGTTGATGGGGATACTTTGTTTGTTAAGACAGGAAACTCTTGGGAATATTTTGATAAAGAAAATAATAGCAGACACTATCAATTAAATGCTAAATATGATGAATTAATTCTTGTTAATCAAAACCTTGTAAGCATCATTGGGAAATCAGGTGAAATTGAGAAATTAATCTATAAAATTAATGATCAAAGCTTTCAGCCGCTTACTTGTGATTTAGATGAAAGTGGTTTTTATTGGATTGGTACTAAAACCAAGGGGCTTATTAAAAATTGGGATACCTGGAATGGCGAGTTTATTAAACCCAATGGTCCTGCAACTAAAAATGTGTACGCGCTGGATGCTGAAGGCGATAATGTATGTGTAGCCCCGGGAGGTAGACAAGCTGACTGGGCTAAATTATACATGACAGATGGAGTCTTCTCTTATACGGATGATTTTTGGCATTCAATGAACAGAACC
>PKSW01000468.1 GCA_002869465.1 Marinilabiliales bacterium | reverse complement strand
TGATGCCATTTGGTTTGACAAAGTAATATTTGAAATAGTTCAGGTCCCACATAACGGATCGCCTGTCAAATGTTATTGCAGGATATGCGACATCCAAATCCAACCCTTTGATTCCTTCCACCTGGAAGCGGATCAGGTCTTGCAAGGCTCTTTTATAATAACCGATCACCTCTTTGTTTATTCCCTGCGAAACATGATAAAACAAACTTGTATTGCCCAGGTCCTGCAAAAGAAAATAGCGATACAGCTCATCTCTGGCCAGTATTTCGGGTACACGAAAACCCAATGAGTTGAAATGTGAACTGAAAGAATTCCATGCGATATTTTCCTGGGCATCAGGGTTATAAGCTGCCAATATAGAATCAATGGAACCATCTTCGAAATCCACTCTGAAATATTGCCGTTCGGAACCGGAGGATGGCAGGGCACGAATGGAGTATGCTTCAGGAAATTTATTTTCAGACAGGAGGTTCTCTATTGCTTTTAGTTGAAGCTTCAATTTTCAAATGTTTAATGACACTTACAAAATTATCATTATTTGCATATTATTGGCCTAATAAATCGATTGCATCGGATGAAATATTATTTTTGCAGGTGTATAACACAAAAGTATGATCATGGATAAAAATGATAAAGTCATTGAGGTTTTAAAAACAGCTATTTTACTGGAACGAAGAGGAAAAGCATTTTATACGCAAGCTGCAAGACAAAGCGAAAGTGAATCAACCCGGCAAATATTTGAAATGATGGCGGAAGAAGAAGAAGCTCATGTTGAATTTCTTGAGAAGCAGTTTAAAAATTACCTGAAGAACCACGAGTTCAGCGTTAGTGATCCTGCCCCGGAGGAAGATGATGAGGTTGTTGAAATTCTGACCGAAAAAATTAAAAATGAGATCAGTGCTGCTAGTTTTGAGGCAGCCGCTATTTCTGCAGCTATTGATTTTGAGAATAAAGCCATTGAAGTGTATTCAAAAAGGGCAGAAGAAGCCACAGATGAAAATGAAAAAGCAACCTATAAAATGTTGGCCAACTGGGAAAAAACGCATCATCATCTATTGTTCAGACTTAATGAAGATTTAAAGGAAAAAATCTGGCACGATAATGATTTCTGGCCATTTTAAAAGATAGATCACAATGAAAAGAGAAAGAGGATATTCACATCAGGGAATATCCTTTTTTTATGGAATTAACTGGAAAAATTATAATATATATCATAGAAAGATAAGTACCTTTGAGCCTTGTTTTTACCGGCGATAAATAAATTAAAAATTAATATAAAACCAGATTCATGAATTCATCTGATAAAGGATTTAACTCCAAATTAATTCATTCCGGAGGCATTGACGATCCGTTGGGAAGTGCCGTAACGCCTATTTACCAAACATCCACCTTTAAATTTCAGAGTGCCGATCATGGCGCGCGTTGTTTTACGGGCGAAGAAAAGGGATACATCTATACTCGGCTGGGCAACCCTACCATTGAAGACCTTGAGGTAACGATGGCTGAACTTGAGAATGGTTTTGGGGGTATCGCTACATCATCGGGTATGGCGGCTGTAAATACGGTGTATCTTACGGTACTTAGTAAAGGAGATCACATGATCGGCCATAGTGCTTTATACGGGCCTTCAAGGGGCATTATGGAGAAAGTATATCCGAAGTTTGGTATTGAATCAGATTTTATCAACACAACCAAACTGGATGAAATAAAAAAACATATCAAACCAAATACAAAACTCCTTTATCTTGAAACACCTGCCAATCCAACCATGGAGATTTCTGACATCCGGGCTGCGTCAAAACTGGCACACGAACATGGTATAGTGGTTTGTGTTGATAACACTTTTTGTAGCCCTTACCTCCAGCAACCCCTTGAATTGGGTGCGGATATTGTTTTACATTCGATGACCAAATTTATCAATGGCCATGCGGATATCGTTGGTGGTGTGATCGTTGCAAAAGAAAAAGAATTGTATAATGAGCTGAATATGATCATGATGAATATGGGTTTCAACATGGATCCACATCAGTCGTGGTTGGCACGAAGAGGTTTGAAAACCTTATCGGTTCGTATTGACAGGGCACAAGAAAACGCCATGAAAGTAGCTGCATATCTTGAAAATCATCCGAAGGTGGAATGGGTATTATATCCGGGTCTAAAGTCACATCCTCAATATGAATTGGGTAAACTTCAAATGAACGGTCCTGGCAGTATGATCTCATTCGGTTTGAAAGGTGGCCTTACATCAGGAAAAGTAGTGATGGACAACGTGCAATTTGCATTGCTGGCAGTTTCGCTGGGAGGTGTGGAAACACTTATTCAGCATCCGGCATCCATGACGCATTCTAAATTATCCAGGGAAGCAAGAGAAAAGGCAGGAATATCTGATGGTTTGGTCAGGTTGTCAGTTGGAATAGAAGATGTTGAAGATATAATCGATGACCTGGAACAGGCGATGGACAAAATATAAATTTAACTAAAGATCCCAAAGCCTGGCAATCGATTGTCAGGCTTTTTTTATACTAACAATTTATGTAATTTCGTTCTTTAGGTCGAAACCTGGCTTATTCATTTCCCGGATGATGAAAAGAATATCCATTATATTGATTTTACTTCTCCTTACTCTTTCGGGTTATACCCAAAAAGTGGCATTGGTATTGAGCGGTGGTGGTGCCAAAGCTACCGCTCACATTGGCGTATTAAAGGCCCTTGAAGAGAATGAGATTCCTATTGATTATATTATTGGAAACTCAATGGGCGCGTTAATTGCGGGTTTATATGCTTCGGGATTCAGTCCTGAAGAGATTGAATTTTCACTTACTCAACCCGGTCTGTATGATTTTAGAAAGGGAGATACCAAGCGAAATTACTATTTTTTCCAGCAGCATGAAAATGATGCCTCCATGCTGAATATCCCTTTTTCATTTGATAAAGGATTGGAACTAAATCTGCCAATCAGTTTTTACAATGTAACGGATCTCGATTATCTGATCATGGAGTATTTTGCATGTCCAGCCGCTGCATGTAATTATAACTTCGATAGTTTGATGATCCCATTCAGGTGTGTGGCGACTGATATTGACTCAAGCCAACTGGTTGTTTTCAGAGATGGTGATTTGGCCATGGCGGTGCGTTCATCCTTAACTTTTCCGTTTTTTATCAAACCGATCAAAGTAAAAGATAAACTGCTATTTGACGGGGGTATTTACGATAATTTCCCGGTGGATGTCGCAATAGAGGAATTCAATCCGGATTTTATCATCGGGAGCAAAGCTGTAAATAATTATTCTTCACCTGACGAAGATGATGTGGTTTCGCAACTGCAAAATATGTTAATGAAAAAAGCTGATTTTAGACTGGATTCAAAGAGGGGTGTTCTTATTGAGATAAATTCAGGAACTGAGAACATTTTTCAGTTCAGTAAAGTACAGCAATACATTGATAGCGGGTATGTGGCTACAATTAAAACTATTCCGCAACTAAAGAAAATGCTTGGCTCAGGGTTAGATTCTACAAGTCTGCATGCGAAACGGAAACTTTTTATTAAAGATAAACCTCAAATGCTGATAGGGGAAGTGAAGGTAAAGGGTGTAAATCCCAAGCAGGAAGAATACTTTATAAAGTCTATTATTAGGCCTGAAAAGCATGAAGATATTTATGATTTTAAAAAGGTTTATAAGCGTCTGGTAGCAAATGAAAATGTAAGATCTATTTATCCTTCGTTATCCTATAATGTCGCAACTAAGAAATTTGATGTCTGTCTTGATATAAACACTACCGACCCTTTTAATATTGGTTTTGGTGGTTATATTTCTTCTTCAGGTGTTAATGAAGGTTATTTGGATTTAGGCCTGCGGCTTTTAGGTAAAACAAGTAAAGAAATAGTTGTAAGCTCTTATTTCGGAACATTTTATAATAGTTTTAGTGGGTATTTTAAATTTGAAAAACCAGGCATTATTCCGATTGATCTAAAAGTTGGCGGATTGGTTTCTAGAAAGAATTATTTTAGTAATACCCGATATTTTTATGAGGATGATTTTCCTGCATATATTATCATTGATGAAAATTATGCTGATGTAAGTTTGGGTATTCCCATAGGATTATCTCATTCTCTTCGCGCTGGACTATCGAATATAAATATTAATTACATCTATTATCCTGATAATTATTTTACCAGAGAAGATACGGCTGATCAATCAAATTTCTATTACCTAAACCCATATATTGAATTTGAAAGAAGTAACTTGAATAGAAAGCAATACGCCACAAAAGGCAGCAAGTTCTTTCTTGGGTTTAATTACTACACCGGTAATGAGCACTTTATACCGGGCACTAAAGCTGAAGGCGTTGAAGAATATACACAGAGCTTGAGTTTCTTTGTTATAAAAACAAAATACGAACAATACTTCAATATCTCAAAACCGTTTGACTTTGGGGTAACAGGAGAGTTGGAATATTCTGACAGACCCTTATTGAATAATTATGTATCAAGCTTGTTAATTGCTGATCAATATGATCCCATCCCGGTTACTAAGACTCTTTTTCTTGAAAATTACAGGGCAAATGCATATGGAGGGTTAGGAGTGAGATTTATATTTCATATCATACGCAATCTTGATGTAAGAGTTGAGGGATATTATTATGTTCCTTACCAGAAGATTGTTTCAACTGAAAGAAGCTCAGATGTCGAATATAGTAAACAATTTTCTTATCAATATGTTATCGGGAATCTTCAGCTTGTTTATTATACGCCCATCGGCCCTGTTGGTATTTCTACGAATTATATTGATAAAGTGGGCGACAAATTTTCATTCCTCTTTAACTTTGGGTATTTGATTTTTAATAAGTCCAGGTACTATAGATAATAAATACAAAATTAAATCAACAACTTAATAGAATTGGCTACAGTTTATGAATAAAGAATAATTGCTACTTTTGCTTCTTGCCATAGTGGCAATTAATTGAAATCTCTAACCAGGTAATACAAACATTACCAGGATCGTGAAAAATAAATATGTTATTTAAAATTTTAGAATTATGCAACCTGATCAAAATCCTGACTTAAAAGTGCAGGAGGAGAAGCCTGAAACTGTAAAGAAAACAGTAAAAAAAGAAACAGAAAAGAAAATCAACAAACCAAAGAAACAGCTTACAAAAAAAGAACGCGAAGGGATTGTAAGTATGCTTAAAAATGAAGCTGTTCCAGTTCCTTCCGTTAAGAAAGCCAAACCAAAACAATCCAAAAAAACAACAAGTCAGATTAAGAAGCCCGAAAAGGTGGAAATTGTAGATTTGTTAAAAGACAAAAAAGTAACTGAGCCAGCCAGCGAGGATGAATCTTCCAAAGGTCCCATAAAGCAAATTAGTAAAAAGGAAAAAGAGGAAATCCGTATGCTTTTAAGTGGCGGGTTTACAGAAAAAAAGCCTTCATCTGAAGAATTGGTTCAGGACGAAATTGATTACGACCAATTAAATAAACAGGAGTTGGTTGAATTGCTGGAAGATGTTGTTGAAGAGAAGGACGTCTCAAAGATCAAGAGTCAGGTTGCAAAAATAAAAACAGCATTTTATCACCAGAATAAAGACGATATTGAGAGTGAACGGCAGGCATTTATTGCCGATGGTGGGGATGCCGAAAAATTCGAGCATGTCAGTGATCCGCTGGAACAGAGGTTTGATGCAGCTTTTAGTAAATACAGACATCACAAATCGAAATTTGCTGAAGAACTGGAAAAAGAAAAACAACTTAACCTCCAGCTAAAGATCAAGGTACTTGAAAACCTGAAAGAACTCATCAACTCGGAAGAGACTCTCAAAAAGACCTATGATGAGTTCAAGAACCTTCAGGATGAATGGAAGCAAATTGGCATGGTGCCAGCCACCGAACTTTCTAACCTTTGGCAGAATTACCATTTTCTGGTTGAAAAATTTTTCGATAAGGTAAGGATCAACAATGAATTGAGAGATCTTGATCTGAAGAAAAATCTGGAATTAAAGATAGAACTATGCGAGAAGGCTGAAGAATTGCTAATGGAGAAATCCATTATAAAGTCGTTTAAACTTTTACAAAAATATCATGACGAATGGCGTGAGATAGGTCCGGCGCCCAGCGATAAAAAGGAGGAGCTTTGGGACAGGTTTAAAGCAGCTACAGATAAAATAAATCAACGAAGGAAAGATCATTACAAAGATGTTCAGGAAGATCAGCAAAAGAATTATGAAGCAAAATTACAACTGATCGGTCAGGTTGAAGAAATACTGGCAAATCCAAATGATAGCCTGAAAGACTGGCAAAAAAACACCCAGAAAATCAATAATCTGTTCAAGCTATGGAAATCAACAGGTAGGGCTCCCAGAGCTAAAAATGATGAAGTTTGGGAAAAGTTCAAAGGCTTGATGGATAGTTTCTTTGAAAGTAAAAGGGCATTCTTTAATGAGCTGAAAGATGAACAAACCAATAATTATAACCTGAAGCTTGATCTGTGTATCAATGCAGAAGCACTGAAAGACAGCGAAGATTGGAAAAATACGACCAACGAGCTTATTAAGCTGCAAAAAGAGTGGAAGAAAATTGGACCGGTTCCCCGGCGCAATTCTGACAAAATATGGAAAAGATTCCGTTCTGCCTGCGATCATTTCTTCAACCGGAAAAGTGAATATTATAAAAACATCCACGTAGTAGAAGATGAGAACCTTAAAAAGAAAAAAGAAATCATCAAAGCCATTAGAGCATATAAAGTAGCCAATAATAAAGAAAAAGACCTGAAAGCTATTAAAGAATTTCAGCGACAATGGCTGGAAATAGGATTTGTTCCGTTCAAAGAAAAAGATACTATCCAGGACGAATACCGGGATGTAATTGATAAACTGATCTCCACCATGGACATCAATAAAATCGAACTGACCAAAGCTGATTTCAAGAACAAGATCGAGATGCTGAAGGCAGCACCCGATTCAGGGAGAAGAATCAACCAGGAACTATTCAATGTGGAAAATAAAATTAAGAAGATAAAAGAAGATGTAGCTTTATGGGAAAATAACATTGGCTTCTTCTCCAGTTCCAAGCAATCAGAATTACTGAAAAAAGAGTTTCAAGTTAAAATTGATAAGGCTAAAAAAGAAATCAATACGCTAAAAGCCAAGCTTAAAATGTTAAGAGAAGCTGAATAGGCTCTTATTCAATTGTATAAACCGGGTGGTTTTCCACCAAAAAGGTCAATCAATGTCAGGCAATACCTTTGGAAATATTTTGCGGTTAACGAGCTTTGGCGAGTCTCATGGCAAAGCTATTGGTGGCATTCTTGATGGATATCCGGCAGGCATTAAAATTGACATGGAGAAAATCCAGCATCAGCTTGATCGCCGTAAACCCGGCCAGTCGAAACTGGTGAGTCCGAGAAAAGAATCTGACCGGTTAGAAATTCTTTCAGGAATCTATGAGGGATATTCAACCGGAACACCTATCGCATTTTTAATTTGGAATACCGATCAGAAGGCGAAGGACTACGATCATTTAAAAGATAAATTTCGTCCTTCACACGCAGATTATGTCTACCACGAAAAATACGGCCACCGTGATCACAGGGGAGGAGGCAGGTCGTCAGCCAGGGAAACTATTGCACGGGTTGTAGCCGGGGCTTTCGCCTCAATTTTGCTCGAAAAAATCGGGGTCAGCATCACATCCTTTGTAAGTGGAATTGGTTATATAAGAATTGAAAAAGACTTTCCAGTTCCTGATATTTCATCGATTGAAGAGTCGCCGGTGCGTTGTCCGGATGCAGGTATTTCAAAACAAATGATAAGGCTCATTGAACAAACCGCCAAAGAAGGCGATACACTGGGTGGGATTATCAAATGTGTGATACAAAATACACCTGTAGGTTTGGGAGAACCCGTTTTTGATAAACTACATGCTGACTTGGCCAAAGCTATGATGAGTATCAATGCTGTAAAAGGATTTGAAATTGGTTCCGGGTTCGATGCCACGAGGATGAAAGGCAGTGAACATAATGATCTTTTTAAAATGAAAGACGGAAAGGTAGCAACAGCTACCAATTTTTCAGGAGGCATACAGGGCGGGATATCAAATGGCACGGATATTTATTTTAACGTGGCGTTTAAACCTGTGGCAACGCTGATGAAGGATCAAATTACAGTTACCGATCAGGGAGAAGAAGTGAACCTGAAAGGGAAAGGCCGTCATGATGTGTGTGTGGTTCCTCGTGCCGTGCCTATTGTTGATGCCATGGCAGCGCTGGTATTGGCCGATCATTATTTGCGAAATTTAACAGCAAACATCTAATATAATCTTAAAATCTAATCTTATGAAAGCATTGAAATATGTTGGCATCTTCATGCTCATCATCATTGCACTATTGGTGATCTCTATGTTCATTGTTCCCCAATTTTATAAGGATAAAATCGGAGAAATTGCAAAAACAGAAATAAATAAGCAATTGAATGCTGAAGTGGACTTTGGTGAAATAGATTTATCCCTATTCATAAACTTTCCCAACTTCAGC
>PKSW01000297.1 GCA_002869465.1 Marinilabiliales bacterium | reverse complement strand
TCTGAAGCATGGCAATTAAACGAGGGCAACTCGTGCTTTTATTTAGGAAATAAGGTAATTTTTATCATTAAAATATTACCTGGCACGATTCACAACCCACAAGCCTTTCTTCAAATTTGCACCATTTGTCGTTGGATGTCAAGGATTTATGTGTTTTATCTTGTATGCATTTCATGTTTTTTCTCATTTAAATTTTTAAAACCTCCCACTTACCGACATTCTCATTCCACTCACCGAAAATGTCTTTACTGAGGCCCCGGATACCTATAATTTAGCACTCAGAAACAAATCAAAAAAAATTATAAAATGAAAACACTACTACAAATTACAGCCATCGCAACCCTGATCGTTGCCATTAGTTTTAACCTCAACGCTTCAAATATAAACCTTGTTCCTGAAGATGAAGCTTACATCAATGACATTCCTTTCAACACGGAAGAAATTGCTGCCAACTACTTATATGAAAAAGCATTGAGTGAGACTTTCGAATTTGAAGAAGAAGCATATATAGACGATATCCCTTTCGATACATATGAAGTTGCTAAGAACTACATATATGAGAAATATTTAAAAAATGTATTTGTTTTTGAAAAAGAAGAATATATTGACGACATTCCATTTGACACTGAAGAGATATTTAACGAAATATTTTTTACAGTATACTTTTATTCTAAGTAATCATACCATTTAAATATTTCTACTTTTTGTAATTCCTCCCAACTAGCGCTACTCTGAAGCAGGGCATTAAAGCGAGGGCGACTCGCGCCAGCAGTTTCACGGATATTTTCGCTCGTTTTAAGCCTTATTAAAATTGATTTTAGATCCAAACGCGTGGTCTGCGGTATTTATCAGAACCAATTACGATCCGTTCTTCCATAAATAAAACAGGAAACCCTCTTCATCGTAGGCTACCAAGGCACCGTTGGTAATTTTATAATATTCCCTGTAACGGTTGTATGTATGGTATTCACCATTTTCGTCGAGGGTTAAAAACTCAACATAGTTGGTGCCGTCTTCCAGGCGCAAACTGGCCCTGAATTTGTTTTCCTTTATTTTTTTAATAGTTACCTTTTTAATTCCTTGATATTTTAGGACTGTGTAACTGCTCCAAACTCCTTCAATTTCAGAGTAGGATTTTTTATTACTTTCATTTACAGGCTTTTTACCCGGGACTGACATCCCAATTTCTGCATAAAACAGGAAACTTAACACCAACAATAGATATTTCATTTTCATGACTAGACAATAAATCGATGCAAAGATAAAGTTATCAGTGGACAGACACAACATCTTTTCTAATTCCTATATCTCTTTTGTTAAATTTGCATAAGTTAATATTCCTCTTGTGTTTAAAACAGTGCTTAAAATATGCTTAATAACCATTTCTCTGGCAGGGATTTTAAGCTCATGCGGCGTTAAAAAATACATTGGTAAAGACGAGTACCTGATCAATAAATATCATATTGATATTGAAAAGAAATATGCCCAGATAGAGCCATCAGAACTGAAACCTTTTTTAAAACCCAAACCCAACAAAAAACTTCTAGGTTGGCGCATGAAATTATATTTCTACTACCACAGTCAAAATAAACCTACAAAATTCAACAACTGGCTGGATAAAAACTTTGGAGAAACGCCTGCTTTGTATAGTGAAGAAGACGCTGAATTTAGTGCGCTAAGAATAGAACAGTATTTAAACAACATAGGCTTTTTCAATTCAAAGGTTGAATACGAAGTAGAATTTGGCGATAAAAAGGCTGACGTAAAGTATATAGTACATCCTGCACTGCCTTACTATATGACTCAAATTGACTACAACATTGCAGATACAGTTCTTGCAGGCTTTTTTTATAAAAATATACGAAAAACCCTAATCCACGAAGGTGATATTTATAATGCTTTTACACTGGATGATGAACGGGACAGGATTACCAAAAACCTGAGAAATAACGGCTATTACTACTTCAACCGGAATTACATTCAATACCTAGTAGATAGTAATTATCACAACCGAACGATGGATGTAACTCTGAAAATCAATAATATAAAATTACCAGGCAAAAATCCGTCATCAAATCTGAGCAAACCTCACGACCGATATTATATTAAACAAGTCACAGTTATTCCTGAATATAATCCAGCTTCTACATCATACGATTCGTTGTGGCATTCTGTAAAATTTCTGAGAGATAAGTCAGATAATACATACCTCTACTTACTGGACGACAATCCTCAAATAAAACCGAGTGCTTTTGATGCCGCAATCAAGATCAGACCTGGTACTCCCTTTTCTGCGGCTGAAGTACAAAGTACTTACAGCAAACTCTTTAATTATAGCATCATAAGAACTGCTAAGATCAATTTTGATACTACGGGTGCGGGTGAAAGCAAGGATGGCTCCATCAAATATATGAATTCAAGTATTGCCATGCAAAATGCCAAGAGAAATTCATTTTCAATAGAAGGGTTTGGTACCAATTCAAGTGGCGATCTGGGTGTCAGAGGGAAACTCACTTTTCTGAACAAGAACATATTCAAACGCGCCGACATTCTTCGAATACAAGCAGTTGGCGGCTTCGAAGCGCAGTCAGTTGGATCAGCAGACGGTTCTTCATCGGGTGTTTTCAATACCTTTGAAGCCGGAATTGAAGGCACAATCTTTTTTCCGCGCTTTGTATTTCCACTTAATTTGCGGCGTTTTAATGAAAAGCACAGTACGATTACCAATCTTACTTTTGGCTTTAACTATCAGGTAAGACAGAACTATACGCGTAGCATTACCAATCTTGAATTTGGCTATAGCTGGAATCAAAAACAAGTGATGCGTCAGATCATTACGCCCATTAATATCAATTTCATTAAAGTATTTCCAACACCCGAATTTCAGGCTATTCTTGACGAGGAACAAAATAAAGCGCTCAAAGAGCAGTATTCTGATCAAATTATTTTTGGACTGAGTTACAGCTTCATATTTAACAACCAGAATTTGGCCACATTGTCTCAGCACCAGTATTTTAGACTCAATCTTGAGACTTCCGGCAATTTACTTTATGCAATGAATAATCTTTTTAATTCAAATAAATCGGTTGAAGGTTATTACGAGATATTCGGGGTGCAATATTCGCAATATATAAGAGGAAGCGTTGATTACAGGCGTTATTTCTATTTAAATAATAAGAATACAAGTTTTGCAACCCGTATATATTTAGGGTCCATTATACCTTATATGAACTCTCAGGAAGTTCCATATACCAAAGGATTTTATGCCGGTGGCGCTAACGGTATGCGGGGTTGGCATTTTAAAGAACTGGGACCTGGTGCTTATAATGGCAACAATGATTACGAAAGAATTGGAGAAATACAAATAGAAGCAAATGCTGAGTTGCGATTTCCTATTTACCGGTTTTTTAAACTCGGATTGTTCATTGATATTGGTAACATTTGGACATATAAGCCTTCAACCGTTTACCCTGGTGGCGACTTCAGATTCGACACCTTCTACAAGCAACTTGCGGTTGATGGTGGTGTCGGTTTCAGATTAGACTTCAGTTTCTTTATAATCAGGGTTGATTTTGCAGCACCTTTCCGTGACCCTGCATACCCACCGAATGAAAGATGGAGAATTCAATACCTGCAGTTCAATGATTTCATTGCTAACTTTGGTATCGGATATCCATTCTAAACTTTATCTAAACCACCCAAAATCGCAAATGACAGCAGGTGACATTAGCAGGCAAATCCAACATCATTTTTCTCACCCGCCTACTGGCGATCAGGAGGCAGCCATTCAGCATTTAGCGGCACTCCATCTTACAAAAAGAATGAATCCGGTATATATTTTGAAAGGATTTGCCGGAACAGGTAAAACAAGCCTGATCAGTGCTTATGTGAATATGATGTCGTCAGAGAAAAAAAGTTTTGTATTGCTTGCCCCAACGGGTAGGGCAGCCAAAGTGCTTACCAAATACACTTCTTATAAAGCGCATACAGTTCATCGATATATTTATCACATCACTACCTCAGCTGAAGGTTATTATAAAATCTCGCTCTCACACAACCGGTTAAAAAATACCGTGTTCATTATCGATGAAGCTTCGATGATATCAGATAATAGCCAGCAATCGGGTGAAGTATTTGGCAGCCGGAATCTACTCGAAGATTTGATTTACTACGTATTTTCACGCGAAAACAATAAGATGGTCCTGGTTGGTGATACAGCCCAGCTACCACCTGTTGGTATCCATATGAGTCCGGCACTTGATATCAGTTATATTAAAAATGCCTTTAATGTAACGGCTTACGAATTTGAAATGAAAGAGGTAATGCGACAGGCAATTGATTCAGGGATTCTTAGTTTGGCAACAAACCTGAGAATTAAAATAAGTGATAATCTGCCTATTTCAAAGCTT
Source organism: Marinilabiliales bacterium (assembly GCA_002869465.1). GTDB lineage: Bacteria > Bacteroidota > Bacteroidia > Bacteroidales > F082 > UBA4459. The sequence continues at coordinate 4,167 of PKSW01000297.1, read as the reverse complement.
TTTAAGACAGCTGTTTTTAAGTCTGACATCCTGCGAATTGAAGATGGTCATACATTTGAGGAATTATTGAACGATTCATTTGCAAACCATGATATTGAAGGCAGCATTATCATCTGCCGGACAAATAAAAGAGCCAACTTATTTAATCGACAGGTGCGAAGCAGAATACTTAACAGAGAATCAGAAATTGAAGGTGGCGATGTATTAATGGTTGTAAAAAACGATTATTTCTGGCTTGATGAGGACTCCAAAGCCGGATTTATTGCCAATGGCGACATGCTGGAAGTGATCAGGGTGCTCAAAACAGAAGATATGTATGGCCTGCGTTTCGCGGATGCTGAAGTGAGAATGGTTGACTATCCTGGAGAAAAAGAAATCAGCGTTAAGATACTGCTTTCAACTATTGATATTGACGGGCCGGGCTTGCCAAATGCCGATAGAAATGACTTTTTTCATAGTGTTGAAGAAGACTATTTGGATATCCCGGAGCGCAGAAAACGCATTCAAAAGGTTATGACAAATCCCTGGTATAATGCGCTGCATGTTAAATTTGCGTATGCCATGACATGCCATAAAACGCAGGGTGGCCAGTGGCCAAACGTTTTTATTGACCAGGGGTACCTGCCCGAAGACATGATAAATAAAGAGTATTTGCGTTGGCTTTACACGGCTGTCACACGGTCAACAAACAAACTATACCTTGTAAATTTCAATCCTGAATTTTTTGAGTAAGTTTTTTAAACGTCCGTTTATGTAGAATAACTAAATTGCATCCTATTTTTAATTTACATATCATGAGAATCTTATTATTGACCCTGGCTTTTAGTTTATCAGCAAATTTCATTTCGGCTCAGCAACCGGGCTATCAAACCTATAGCAGTTCTGTAAAATTAGTTGCGCAACAGGGAGAAGAAGACTATCAATGGGAAAATGAGGATATTGTGGTTGTCCTTAATTATGAAACCGGTGATTTTATTGCAAGGTTAAAGAACAGAGATTTCTATAACACTTTACATCCAGCCCCAGCTAATCCTGATTTCGAAGTAGAAGATAGAGAATTTCTATTTAAAGGTATTTTACCCATCAAGATATCATTAACCAACAAAGTGCCAACCAGAATTATGTTATTGAACTTGATTTTATTTGTGATGATTTAAACTTATATGAATCCGTTAACTTTGATATGACCACCACCCGTCCGGGATCCTCATCAGCAGGAAATTACCGTATATTTTCGCTTCATGGAATTCTTTATAATGATCAGTTAGATCTACCTTTTTTTACAGGTTTTAATAATGAAATTGAAATATATATCAATTTCAATGGCTTCTTTGAAGGAAATTAAAACGGATAATCAAGCTCTGATGGATACAATCGCAAATGCTGCTATACCATCACCGCTACCAATATAACCCAAATGTTCAGTAGTGGTCGCTTTAACGGAAACATCATTCGTGTTGATGTTTAAAATAGAACCAATTATGGATTTCATTTTTGGAACCTGATCGCTGATCCTGGGCTCTTGTAAAACAACAGTTGCATCTACATTATTTACTATAAATCCTTTTCCAAGAATTAATTTGTGTACTTCTTTTAAAATTAATTGGCTGTCGATATCTTTATATTTCGGATCACTATCAGGGAAATAGTTTCCTATGTCATTCAAACCTGCTGCACCAAGCAATGCATCTGACAAGGCATGCAGTAACACATCTGCATCCGAATGCCCTGATGCACCTTTATGATAGTTAAAGGGAACTCCTCCAACAACTAATTTTCTTCCGGGAACCAAAGGATGAACATCGTAGCCAAAACCTACACGGAAATCGTTCATCTTATAAATACATTAATTTTTATTCAGGTTGTCGAAATTAAATAATAGGGAAAATCGTAAGGTATTTTGAAGCGGATTTTGGTTTGCATTCCCACCGGTTGGGATCAGATATGAGAAATCAAGACCAAAAACATTATATCTTAATCCAACACCCAGCGTAGCATATTGCCTGGCTCCTTTTGAGTTATGTTCCCAAAAATAACCGGCACGTATGGCCAAAATTTCATTATACCAATACTCGGTACCTAATGAATAATAAAACTCACGAAGTTCTTCCTTAAAAGGTGTTCCTGAAACAACTGTTGTTTTGGTTGAACCATCTTCATTGTATTCGATATTACCATTGGCATCGGTAACAACCTCTACTTCTCCCGGGGCATCATACCAGGATTGAATCATTCCTTTTATAACCGATACATCAGGATTCATCCCTGCTGCAATTTCATATTGGTCAGTACCTGGTATTGGTATTAGCTGGCCTGTACTATCCCAAGCGTAAATAGGAGGTGTAGGAACCAGAAATTTATTTATATCTCCAAAAAATGCGAGTGAGTTATAATCATCCAATTCCAATGTCAAACGGGGCCCAATCCTCAGGTTTGTTGGAATAAAATCCTGTTCAATATTACTGCTTGTATATGATATTTTCTGCCCGATGTTCGAGATATCCATACCCCATGCGAAAGTTGCATCCATATTTTTAAACCAGTTTACATCTTTTTCCCAATAAATGGCCACATCAGCAGCCACTGATATTCCTGGTTTGGTTTCCACACCCTGTACCGTTTGCCCCTGGGTTAAATTTGAATAAATAAACCGGCCGGCAACTGCTAACGAGAAATAGTCGGAGAGTTTCCTTGCGTATGTTCCGTCAATGGCAAATTCATTAGGTTTATATGTACCCAGGTTATATCCCTGATCATCAGTAAATGTGATCTCACCGAGTGAGAAGTAGGTAAGTGAAAAGGCTATAGTTTGCATATCTCCAATCCTGTTATAATACGAAACGTATGCCATATTGATGTCATTTACCAGGTTTCGCAGCCAGGGTGTATAGGAAATAGAAAAACCCATTTTATCCTGGATAAAAGCATATTTGGCCGGATTATAATGCATGGCGTTCGCATCCGGAGAAGTAGCAGCTCCTCCATCTCCCATGCCTCCTGATCTGGCATCAGGACCAATAGTCAGAAATGGAACTGCTGTATTCAATGTATTTACAGGAACTCCATTCTTTGTTACGTTATACTGCGAAAAAGAGCTGGCCACCAACATCATTAATCCTGCTGTAAAAATTGTCCTAAGTTTCATACGATATCAAATGATTTTTAAAAAGGTTTGCAAAAGTAACGATTTATTTCAGGTATTAGTATAATGTAACTTATGTAAACGATTGGTTAATTAATTTTTATGAACTTTTGTTTTTGAGTTGCCGTGCTTCCGTAAGAATCAGTTACCATAATATTGTACATATACACTCCGGGAGCTATTTTATTTCCATTGCTATCTCTACCATCCCATTCAATGGGGTCTATATTAAATCCAATAGTCCTTAGCTGTTTGCTTATGCTTGTAATATACCTTCCATTGATATCGAAGATACGAATCTCAACATTCAATTGAGAGTTGCTTTTGTTGTGTCTGAAATCAAATTTTGTTGTATTGCTGAATGGATTAGGGTAGTTCAACACACCGGATAGCTGCACATCCGAATCTTCATCAATGTAAAATTCCACCTCTGCTTCCGATGAATTATTGTGCAAATCCCAGGCTTTAATGCTGAGTGTATGCCAACCTGTATTTAATTTACTCAATTGATGAGTAATCGATCCGCTTTTATAGGAATCCGTATCAATATTGAAATATGCATTCATGATCATCGAATTGGTATAATCACCATCAATTACCATCACAATATCACGTCCCAGGCTCAGTCCGGTAAAGCTAATTCCCTGGTCATCAGAAATATCGGTAAGCAATAACGGGCTGTTTGAAGTCGCATCACCGGATGTAAAAGTTTTATCCTCCAGGTATATGTCGATAACAGGGCCCACATTATCGGGAGCCGTATTGGTATCCATTCCGCCTACCACTAAATTTTCATAGGCCCCCCATGCATCCACCATATGCATGGTGTCAAGCGCATAATAGCTGATCTTGCCAAATCCATAATCTGGTGAAATATCTTTGGGCACAACAAATGAGAATTCAAATTGACCATTTTTCACGCTTATCTTCCCATCAAATAACAATTTATCTGTCAACTGAAATGCTTCCGGATAGCTCCCGTTATCTGTCCCCTGGGTTGAATAATTAGAAGGTTTATCATATAC
>PKSW01000453.1 GCA_002869465.1 Marinilabiliales bacterium | reverse complement strand
TATACCATACATGTGATCAACAAGATCAATCTGGAGATGGAGAAAGATTTTAAAAAAGCAATTCTGTCTGCTTTAACCTATATATTTATTCCGGTTACGCTGGCTGCTCTAACAACCATTGTCGGATTTATTTCTTTTATTTTTGAGGCGTACCTCACCATGATCAAGGATTTTGGGATATTTACAGCCGTGGGTACTCTCATATCCGCTTTGCTGGCCTTGTTTTTTGCTCCCGCGGTTATATATGCTTTTTCATCCGGAAAGGCGAGAAAGAAACAAGAGCATACTGCCCAAAGAAAATCCCTGCTTTCAATTTATGTGTTATTGCCATTAAAAAATCTACTTTTCAGGCATCCGAAATATACGTTAACAGGCTGGAGCATATTAATTTTACTCAGTATTGCATCCATTTTTCTGATTAAAAGAAACGTAGATATTAAGGATTATTTCAAACAGGATAATCCTGCCAGGCTGGCTGAAGATATCATGATCGAAAAATTCGGGGGGTCCAAACCTATATTTATCTCTTTTAAAGGGGATGTTCAAGACCCTGAATTACTAAAAGCCATGTTGCGGACAGAAGAAAAATTAAAAGAGAGCCCATTTGTATTCACTACCCAATCAATCGCTGACCTGATTGTTGAGATGAATGAAGCGTTGGGTGAAGGACGCCAAATACCTGATGATAGGGATAAGGTCGAACAAATGTGGTTTTTACTCGAAGGTAATAGTATTTTAAAACAATTTGTGAGTGATAACCTGGACGAGGGGCTGATTATATCCAAATTCGCTTCTTCTGATAATGCAGAAAAGGAAAAGTTTGCCAGGGATATGGAGCAATTCATCAATGAAAATACATCTGACGCGTTTGAAGTAAAAATGACCGGAATGCCTTTTATTGATATGAAAATGAACAGGAGCCTGCTAACAAGCCAGATCAGGAGTTTATTGATTGCCATACTTGCGCTTATATTTATTGTGGGAATTATATTAAGATCGTTTCCAACCGGACTTTACGCAACGGCGCCCATCATTGCAGCCATAGTAGTTCTGTTTGGTGTAATGGGCATCACCGGCATTCCATTGAATATTGTCACCGTGCTGGTTGCCAGTATTGCACTGGGTATTGGTATCGATTATTCCATTCATGTGATTTCCCATTTTAATCACTCATATAAAAATGGCAGAACCCTTGACGAAGCGTTGGAAGATACCATCATGATCAGTGGCAAATCCATATTTATTAATGTAATTTCAGTATCGGCAGGTTTTTTGGTATTGATTTTTTCTGAAATGGTACCTTTGCAGTACTTTGGCATATTAATGGCATTGAGCATGATTGGATCTGGATTAGCCGCTTTGACCTTGTTGCCTGTAATATTGATATTAGCGCACAGAAAGCGGCTTTCATAAAAATAAAATTTTAATATAAAAAGATGAAATCTTTAAGAATAATTCTATTACTATTTGTTGCAATAACATTTTGCTATTCAAATGGAGTGGCTCAAGATGCACAAAGCCTGTTGAAAAAAATGGATAATGTGATTTTTTCCCCGAAGGACAAGCAAGGAAATGTGGAAATGTATCTCACCAATAGTCAGGGCAATGAAAAAGTACGTGAAGCGGTTATGTTGCAAAAAGGTACGGATATGAAAGTTTACCGCTACACCAAACCAGAATCACAGGCTGGAATTGCCACCCTGTCGTTACCTGATGGTGTAATGTGGCTGTATATGCCTGCTTTCGGAAAGCCTAAAAAGATATCATTGCTTGCTAAGAGCCAGGCATTCACAGGAACGGATTTCTCCTATGAAGATATGGCTACAACGCCCTATACTGAGAGGTATACACCGACTCTGTTAGAAGCAAATGATCTTAATTATATATTTGAGCTTATCCCAAAGGACGAAGACTCAAAATATTCAAAAATCATCGTAACCCAAAACAAAGCAAATTTCTATCCAGAAAAGATGGAATTTTATGATCAATCGAATAGGAAGTTTAAAGAAGCGACTTATGAGTACGAAAAAATTGGAAATTACTGGAATGCCAGACAGGTGATCATGGTAGATCTTACAAAACAACACATGACGAAGATTATATTAAAGGATGTAAAATTTGATCAGGGTATTCCTGATGAAGAGTTTACTATTGAGAAACTTGCTCCCAATGCTGATGACCCAGAATAATAATTTCTGAATTCTCTGGAATATAACTGATAAACAACGAAAAGTAAAGTTAATTTGAATTTTCTATAGTACAATAAATAATCATCAGATTCTATTATAACTGACCTTTTAGATGCCTTGGTTTTTCAGCTAATAAGCCTTGGAAACAAAGCGTTTATTTGTATTTTACTGTTCTTAATGACAAAATATGGAGACTATTAGTAAACTTTTAGAACTAAAGCTACTCAGTATCGGGGAATACGAGATAAGAGTTTATACATTGGCGACGGTGTTAATTATTTTTCTAATAACCAAACTGTTGTTATGGATCATTAAAAAGGCGCTTTTTCGTAATCAAAGGTTGAAAAAGCTTGATTCAGGCAATACATATGCTTTATTTCAAATTATCAGATACGCAATTTGGGTCATTTCAATAGGATTTATGCTGGAAACTATTGGCGTTAAAGTGACCGTATTAGTTGCGGGCTCTGCAGCTTTATTAGTAGGAATTGGATTAGGTTTACAACAAACATTTAATGATATTATTTCCGGGATAATCCTGCTTTCTGAGAGGTCAATTAAAATTAATGATATATTAGAAATTGATAGCGATGTAGTTAAAATACAAAGTATCGGTTTGCGGACATCCAAAGGTTTAAATAGAGATGATATTTCAATTATAATTCCCAATTCTCTGATAACGAATAATAAAGTTATCAATTGGAGTCATCAGTCGAGAAAAACACGTTTTAGAATTGATGTTGGCGTAGCATATGGAAGTGATGTTGATTTGGTGATTAAATTAATGGAAGAGAGTGCGTTTGAACATCCTGATATTTTTGATCGTGATTTAATTGAAGCACGGTTGGTGAATTTCGGAAATTCATCATTGGATTTTCAATTACTATTTTTTAGTAAAAATATATTTAGAATTGGAAAGGTGAAAAGTGATATTCGTAAAATAATTAATCAGAAATTTAAAGAAAATAAAGTTACAATACCTTTCACTCAAATGGATTTGCATTTGAAATCAAATGATACAGAGCTACTTTAAATAGTCAAGTTTTATCATTTTGATCTAACAATTGAATTAAGTTTATATAGAACATTCCGTGAATTAAATAATTATATGAAGGAAATTGAAAATATTGAATTAACATTTTTGAGTTTAGATGACTACCAGGAGCTTAAAGAAGCCATGATCGAGTCATATAAAAATATGCCTAACTCATACTGGAAAGAGCATCACATTAAATCGCTTATTGATCGTTTCCCTGAAGGGCAAGTGGTAATCAAAGTGAATGATCAGATTGCAGGCTGCGCATTGTCAATTATTATTGATTACAATGAATTTGAAGGACATCATACGTACAAGGAGATTACAGGTGGATATACGTTCAAAACACATACCTCCGACGGTGATATGCTGTATGGAGTTGATATTTTTATCAAACCAGAGTTCCGTGGTTTGAGACTTGGCAGGCGCTTATACGACTACCGAAAAGAACTTTGTGAACGTTTAAATCTAAAGGGTGTTGCATTTGGGGGTCGTATTCCAAATTATCACAAATATGCCGATAAAATATCACCTAAGGAGTATATTGATAAAGTGCGTCGGAAAGAAATTCATGATCCGGTACTGAACTTCCAGGTGTCGAATGATTTTCACCCGGCAAAGATTCTTAAAAACTACCTGGAAGGTGATGAAGCTTCTAATGAATATGCAGTTCTTCTGGAATGGGATAATATTTACTATGAGAAGCAAAGCAAAAAGCCAACAGTTAATAAAAAATTAGTCAGACTTGGACTTATACAATGGCAAATGCGACCGTATAAAAATATGGAAGAACTTCTGCAGCAAGCCGAGTTTTTTATCGATGCTGTTTCAGGTTACCGTTCTGATTTTGCTTTATTTCCGGAGTTTTTCGATGCGCCGCTAATGGCTGACAACAATCATTTAACAGAACCTGAGGCTATAAGAGAGCTGGCAAAACATACATCAACTGTTATTCAAAAATTTTCGGAGTTAGCCATATCATACAACATCAATATTATATCCGGAAGTTTGCCTGAGATTCAAGATAACAGGCTTTTTAATGTTGGTTATTTGTGTAAAAGGGATGGAACGGTAGAAAGGTATGAGAAACTGCATGTAACACCTGATGAAGTGAAGGTGTGGGGGATGGAAAAAGGTAAACAGCTAAAAGTATTCGATACGGATTGTGGTAAGATTGGTATTTTGATTTGTTATGATGTCGAATTTCCGGAGTTGAGCAGACTTCTTGCTGATGAAGGAATGGATATTTTATTTGTGCCCTTTTTAACCGATACACAAAATGGATATTCAAGGGTAAGGAATTGTGCCCAGGCCCGAGCTATAGAAAACGAATGTTATGTGGCAATAGCTGGTAGTGTGGGAAATTTGCCAAAAGTCCATAACATGGATATACAATATGCACAGTCTATGGTTTTCACGCCTTGTGATTTCGCATTCCCAGCAAATGGTATCAAAGCTGAAGCTACTCCAAATACCGAAATGATATTGATTGCAGACCTTGATATAGATCTTCTGAGAGAATTAAACCAGTTCGGAAGTGTTCGAAACCTGAAAGACAGACGAAAGGATATTTATGAGTTAAAGAAAATCTAGAAGTAGATATTTCCACAATTTACATGAATAAGCTTTTATGTTTAATTTTTATTCAAAATAGTATCTTCGTAAAAATTCCGAAAATTTTAAAAAAGACCAATGGATTTGAAAAATTCAATGAAGTACAAAAGTAATGCAGCAGTGTCTTTCGCTGCTTTAATAATTATCATTGCCGGTATAATGTATGCAGCATCCATTGTAACATCGTTATTGATGGCTTTGTTTATTAGCATTATCTGCGCCCAACCCATCCTTTGGTTGCAAAAAAAGAAAGTACCTCAGGGTCTTGCAGTCACCATTGTATTTCTTGGTATCTTAGGAATAGTTTATGGTTTTGGTGAACTAATTGCAAACTCCTTTTCGTCATTTTCTGAAGATGCACCAACTTATGAAAAAAACCTGAGAGAAATGGGAACTTCGGTATTACAATTCTTTCAGGGGTATGGTATTCATATTTCAACTGATAAGATGGGTAATCTGTTTGATCCTTCCAAAATAATGGGTATTACAGCAGGTTTTCTAAGTCAACTTGGCGGATTTATGGGAAATGCTTTTACCATCTTTTTCCTGGCTCTTTTTTTATTGTTGGAATTAGATAGTATTCCCATAAAGCTTAATGCTATTATGAAAGGTGCAACTGAAAAGGTAGCTTATTTGAGTGTTATAGGTAAAAGTATCCGCCATTATCTATCTATAAAAACGCTAACCAGCTTATTAACAGGTGTGCTAATATGGATTTGCCTTGCGATTATTGGTGTAGATTACGCGATTATATGGGCACTGATTGCTTTTCTGTTAAATTATATTCCAAATATTGGGTCGATCATTGCAGCCTTCCCAGCTATATTATTTTCTTTAGTGCAGCTTGGATTTAGTGGTGTACTATGGACAACTATATCTTTTGTGTCGGTCAATATGTTAATTGGCAATGCAATAGAACCAAAATTGATGGGAAAAGGAATGGGGCTTTCCACTTTCGTTGTATTTCTTTCACTTTTATTCTGGGGGTTTGTTATGGGAACCGTGGGAATGTTTTTATCAGTACCATTAACCATGGCTATCAAGATTATGTTGGAGCAAAATCCAAAAACCAAATGGATCGCGATAATACTTGGTACACAAAATGAAGCCCAAACCATTTTAAAACAAAGAGATTCGTTAGCTGAAAAGACTGATTAAATATATGATCATGGATTGGTTGAAAGACTTTCTTTTTCGAACTGATACACAATTTATCCTGCGAATCAGAAAAGTCATATTTTTTACCATAATAATTTTGCTTTTTAGTTGTAATAAACGTCAAAAAATATCTCCACACGAACAATTCAGGGGACTGTGGAAATTATATATCATCGAATACCAGGATTCAAGCGGGGTTTGGCAAGAACATGCCTGGAACAAAGGAGGGAATAGCTACATTTTATATGATGGACTAGGCCATATGGCTGTTCAGATTACACCAGAAAGGTATAAGGATATAAAAGTCAATTTTCCCAAAAGCAATATTGATAGTTTATCAATTGAAGAATTAAAAGCTGACCTGAGAACTTATGCTGCCAATTATGTTTATACAGCCAATTGTGTCATATTAGATGAAGAAGAAATCATCGAACATCACCGTTTATCTCACACTTACCCTTATGATTGGGGTGTAATAGCACAACGTAGGTTTGAATTTAAAGCCGACACATTGATACTTTTGCCTGTCGAACCTCAAAACCCAATTCGATTAAAATGGATAAAACAACATTAGTTACAGGAGGTACCGGCCTGATCGGTTATCATATCATTACCTCTTTGTTAAAACGAAATCGCAAAGTGAAAGCTTTGGTGCGTTCAATTGAAAAGGGGAAAAGAATACTTCCACAGGAGGTTGAATTAATTCAGGGAGACATTACAAAAAAAGAATCTCTTATTCCAGCTTTTAAAGGCTGTAATGTAGTTTATCATGCGGCTGGCTTTCCAGAACAGTGGATGAAAGATCCAACTGTATTTGAACAGGTGAATGTGAAAGGTACCCAAAACATGATTGATGTTGCAATTTCGCATAAAATTGAAAGATTTATTTATACCAGTACTGTCGACGTTTTCAAAGGAGAAAAAGGAAAACTGTTTGATGAATCAATTATTGATGACCTCCCAAAAGGCACAATTTATGAGCGATCGAAACAAGATGCATTTCAATTGGTTTCAGAAGCTATCAAGAAAGGACTACCTGCAATAAATCTTCATCCTGCCGGACTATATGGACCCGGGCCTACTGACTCGCCAGGTATCAATAATTTCATTATTGATCTTAAAAACGGTAAGGTCCCTATGCTTCTGCCTGGTGGGCTGCCTTTGGTGTATGCAGCGGATGTGGGAGAAGGGCATGTGCTTGCCGAAGAAAAGGCTTTGATAGGCGAAAGTTATATTTTAAGTGAGAACTACTATGAATTGCCATTTCTGGCAAAACAAATATTGACAGAGCTTGGAATGGGAACTAAACCACCAGCTGTGATGCCACTTCCTGTGGTTAAAATGGTTTCAAAATTGGGAGAGTGCTTTGCTAAGTTAACCGGAAAGCCACCGCTCATTCCCAAGGGGCAGCTGCACTTTTTATTGTGGGGTGCCATACCGGATAGTTCCAAAGCACAAATAAAATTTGGATGGACACCAACAAGCATTCAACAGGGGCTCTCAAAAACGATTCTTTATCTCTCAAAATAATCATATACTCAATTTATTTTTATTTCAGTACATTCAATTCATGAAGCGTTTAACCCCTTTTATAGATGCCCTGGTAAAAGCGCCTGGCAACCGACTCCTATTGTAAAAGTTAAATAGGTTATTTTAGGTTCATTTACTAATTAGTAATCGCAGTTGAAAAAGATAATTAATGTTTTGTGTGATACAAAAAAACCACCTTTCTGAGGTGGTTTTTTTACTAAATAAAGTATAACTTAATATTGTGGAGATATTCTCATCCTATTCAGGTTGGTAAGAATACTGAGGCAGATACCAACCTTCAACAGTTTCAACTTTTCTTACAAGTTCCATCATTGCCATCCACAAAGCGGCACCATCTTCACCAAGCAATTTTATATCATCTTGTAGGTTTTTCTGGTAGTCAAGAGGGCTTTCTGCCCAGGTTGTAAAAATATAAGCCGGACTCTCTGTACCCACCAGCGACTGGAATACACGGAAACCATGTTTTATTCCTTTTCTTTCATAAAGCGATTTCCATGATGCAATTAGCTTTTCGGCCTGCTCCTCTGTCCCAGGTTTAAAGTAATAGTAATTCCAACGGCGATAAGGTGATTCTTTCAGCCAAAGATTTCCATCACTCACGTAGGATAGTTCGGGTTTGAATTTTCCAATTGTAAACTTGTACGATTCAATCGATTCGTTTAAGTAATCCCAGATCAACTCAAATTCTGCTTCATTTTTGCTTCCTTTGAAATACTGCCGAAGTCCACCTTCAAGTTGCTCGATGTCTTTGATAATCGAAACATGAGCATAAGAATAATTATCGTGCAATTCGGTTAAATACATGATGTCATTCACGTTATTTTCACTAAGAAAATTACTAAGTTCTGCCAGAGATGCTTCATACCCCACTGTCATCGATGGTTTTACAACATCTTCTCTAATCAGCACGTATGTGTCGGGGTCGTCGATATTTTGAGCGATTGTAGCATTAAAACCGACTGCCAATACAAAGCACAAAATTGTATAGAATTTTTTCATTTTAATTTTGTTTAGTGTTGATTAATTAACGGTATATCCTTTAGCCTGGAGACAAGCAGAATAAGCTTTCTTAAACCCATCCACCAAATTTTGGTTTGTTTGGGCAGCCTGTTGATCGGCCTG
>PKSW01000164.1 GCA_002869465.1 Marinilabiliales bacterium | reverse complement strand
GGGGATTTCTCCCTGCGGTCGAAATGACAGAATGTTTCATTTTTGAATAATGAGTTTTTGGGTTGCGCTTTTATTTTTGGAAATCAGGCGGCAGAAATACACTCCACTTTCCAAACTGCTTAAATCAACTTCAAATTCTTCTGCTCCTGCCTGAATGTGTTTTTCAATCAGTTTTCTGCCATTCATATCATAAATTTCAAGAAGCCCACCATTCACTACAAACTCCAAACTCCGAACTTCAAATTTTTTTCCTGCGGGATTGGGATATATTTCAAATTGAATGGTTTCTGACTGCCCAACCCCAGAAACTTCGGTGTACTTTAATAGCGTTTTTTCATTCCCCACAACATAACCATTGGTGGGAGAGGTGAATTGAACGCCTCGCAAAAATTCAGTTGTCAGCCCATCGGCCACTATAGTCCAATTCGTTCCACCATTATCAGTATTGAGAACTATACCATCGGCACCAACTGCCCATCCATTGTCCGAATCAAGGAAAAACACTGCATAAAGCGACCTGTCTTGTTAATCAGGATTCTCAAGAGTAACCCACTCCGTTCCACCATTTGACGTTTTTCCTATTACGCCAAGATCTCCCACAACCCAGCCTTCCTGGTTATTTATAAAGTGTATGTCATTAAAAGTACCTGTAGGGCCTCCTTGAGAAGTAAAATCAGTGCCGTTAAAATAATATATACGGTTACCGCCGCATACCCATACATTATTGACAGAAGGAGCACTAATCCCACTAAAAGTTGAAGAACTTTGACAATTTAAATCAGTAAGAGTTGAGCTGATTTCCCAAACGTTGCCACTATTTCCACTGGCTTACCCAACTGGGTCTGATGGATTGGTTTGAAAGGGAAATGAAATATCAAGCAATGTTCCTATTGAACCTAATATATTCCAGTTAATACCACCATCTTCTGTTTTATATATCCACCCGCCTTGCCCACCCGCGTAACCGTTATCGGCATCCACCATTTGAATGGCGGATGTTGCCCCTAAAGGTGTGGTTTGAGTGCTGAATGTGGCTCCTCCATCAATAGTTTTGAAGATTTCATTGTAAGAGGTTGAAGTTATCCATCCCACATCATTTGAGACAAAGAACAAATCAGAAAGGCTAGGGGGGAATTCATTGTTCTGAGGAATATTTGCGCTGATATCCTGCCAGGCGTATTGCTGGGAAAAGGCAAAAGTAAATAGACTAAAGGCAAAAGTGAAAAGGAGAAGAAATTTTTTCATGGGTGTTGGCTTTAGGTATGATTAACACCCTCAAATATAATGAAAAGCGCAAAGAAAGTAAAGAGAATGGGCCTGGTAATTTCTCTATTGCCTTAAAAATCAGCTGTAAGCTTGATATTCAGTAATCGTGGGGTGAGGTAATTCGGAACGGCAAATTCGCGGTTATTGGCATCTTTTATCCAGATATAGGAGATAGTATTATAGGTCTGCAGCAGGTTGAAAACTTCGAGGCTGATGGCCATATTCTTGAAATATTTCATGGGATTTTTAGGACCAAATTCTGTTGCTTCATGAATAAACTGGTATGAAAAACCGATATCAACTCTTCGGTAATCGGGCATACGAAGGTTTTGCTCGTAAGGCTCCGCATCGGGTGGACCGAAAGGAAGACCGGTTCCGTACAGCAACCGCAAATTCATTTTTACATACGGCAACTTGGGTATATAGTCCTGGAAAAATATGGTGAAGTTTACCCGCCTGTCGGAAGGGCGTGGAATATAGCCGGGTTCGACTTTCACGTTATCGGCGGCTTCAGGATCCATTTCGGGTCCTGAACCTATTGGTTTACCTTCGGCATTGTAATAATCGTAATAGTAATCGCCATAAATATCTTCTTCGGTTTTCAAAAATGAAAGACTCAGCCAGCTATCTACTCCTTTTACAAACTCGCCATACACCTTAAAATCAATACCTGCTGCATATCCATGAGCTGTTTGATCGGCATAATAACGGATACGTACATTGTCAATCTGGTACGGAATGATATTGTCAAGGTATTTGTAATACACTTCGGTGGTGAATATAAAAGGACGGTTCCAGGCCTGGAAACGATAATCGCTTCCCAATATAAAATGAATGGCCTCCTGTGCTTTGGTATCTGCATTCAATGTACCGTCCATGTTTCGTAATTCACGATAAAATGGTGGTTGGTAATACACACCAGTCGCAAAACGGAAAACCAGGTTTTGCATTTTATATGGTTTGTACGACAGATTGATCCTCGGTGCAATCATGAACTGGTTGTTATAGTCCCAGTAATTAGCACGGATACCACCGGTAATCGAGAGCAGGTCGTTATTTTTTAAGGTAATATTCCACTGATGTGAAACGTAGGCTGCCAACAGGTTCGTTTGCAGGTAGTTTTGTGCCTTTACGTTGTATCTCAAAAACAATGGAGGATTTTCAGGATCGATGGCACCGGGATCATCAATTGGATTGGGGATGGAATAACCTGCCGAATCAATCATGATCCATTCTTTCAATTCATCATCCACATATTGGTGGGTGTACTGAAGGCCCCATTTTAAAAACCTCGAATCGGAAGAGACCATTCCTTTATGCTCAAAAGTATATACATTGGCCATGAAATAATTCCGGGCGTGTTCCAGGTAAGTACCAACACCCTGCACCTGAACTACATCGCCGTACTCTTCACTACCAGGGTCATTTTCAACCAGTCCTAACCAGTATTATCCCTGTATATCATAGGTTTCGGTTTCCTGCGTAGTATATGCCGAAGCAATAAACCTCAGATCAACATTTTTTCTTGGTTTAAAGCCCAAGGTCAATCCACCCTGTAACATTTCATAACCATCGGTCTCATTGCCATCAAAATATACTTTGAAACGCAATACTTCCTGAATAGTACCAAAATCTGTCTCACGGTCAGAGGGAATGACTTTGTACTTATTATTTGAATAGTAACCTAAAAATGACAGGTTCCACTTTTCATTAAACTGGTAGGTAAACTGCGATTGGATGTCCATGAAACGGGGTTTGTATTCCCCTTTGGTTTCGAGACTGTTCAGTATGTATGAGTTGGATTGGTAACGGGTACCTACCAGGTAGGTGAATTTATTTTTAGCAGCCGTACCGCCAAGGCTGAGTTCTCCACCTAAAAGGCTAATGGCGAAAGATCCACCAAATTCCTCAGGTTTGATGTATTTGACATCCAGTACTGATGATAATTTATCACCATACTCGGCACCAAAACCACCCGCCGAAAATAAAATAGAGCCAGTAAGGGCAGAGTTAACAAAATTTAGCCCTTCCTGTTGCCCTACACTTACCAGGAAAGGTCTGTATATTTGAATGTCATTCACAAACACCAGGTTCTCATCAAAATTACCGCCTCTTACGGTGTATTGCTAACTTAATTCACTGCTGGAAGATACACCTGGCAACGTTTTAATAAGATCAGTGACACCACCGGTAAGTGACGAAACTACATTGGCGTCTTTCGGGTTGAGCCTGACCATACTTTCTGTGCGTAGTTTTTCATCCTTCACTTCAAAACCTGGAAGATCGGTTGAAATGGGAGTTAGCTGAAAATCAATATCACGTTCTTCCCCTTCTTTGAGGGTAATCGGATATTTTTTGTCGGCAAAACCAATATAAGTGATGCCTATCATCACTTCTTTCCCTGCTGGAATGGCGAGTCTGAATTTGCCTTTATTATCAGAGATGGTTCCATTTTTTTCACCAATGACTGAAACATTAGCGAGGTCAACCGGTTTGTTATTTTCATCTGTAATAGTGCCATTTACATAAGCGGTTTGTCCATAAAAAGTAAATGCACAACCTATAAAAAGGATGATCAGAAACAGGTGTCGGATGATATGGCTTTTGGTAAACTGCACTACAGATTAATAACTTAAAAGGCGCAAATTTATTATAATTATTTCTGCCATCTAAAATTTAATAAGTTATATGGTAAAAACTTGAGCATCAGCACCTCAATTTGTTTTGCAATAGGCATGTTGCATTACTGAATTCAGAAAAATACTTTTTATATAGTTCATTTTCGCATACTTTTGCCGGAACAAAATACATAAGTGATGCATTCATCAAAGGACCTACCTAAAATTACCACCCACGTTTTACAGGAAATGAAACAAAAAGGTGAGAAGATTGCCATGCTGACAGGATATGATTATTCGATGGCGCGATTGCTGGATAAAGCGGGGATAGATGTGATTTTGGTTGGAGATTCGGCCTCCAACGTGATGGCAGGCCACCGGACCACTTTGCCCATTACCATCGACCAGATGATCTATCATGCTTCATCAGTGATGCGGGCCGTGGAAAGAGCCTTAGTAGTTGTTGATTTACCCTTTGGTTCCTACCAGGGAAACTCGATAGAAGCTTTAAATACTGCCATCCGGATTATGAAAGAATCAGGTGCCAATGCGGTGAAACTTGAAGGTGGCGAGGAAATAGTGGAATCAATAACACGTATATTAAGTGCAGGTATCCCAGTATTGGGCCATTTGGGATTAACGCCGCAATCTATCAACAAATTCGGAACTTATGTGGTGAGGGCAACGGATGAAGAGGAATCATCCAAATTAATGAATGATGCCAAAATTCTTGAGGAAGTAGGATGTTTTGGAATTGTACTTGAGAAAATCCCAGCCAAATTAGCTGCAGATGTAACCAAATCCATTGGAATACCTACTATAGGTATTGGGGCTGGAAAGGAAGTGGACGGACAAGTTCTTGTAATCCATGATATGTTGGGTATCAATACCGATTTCTCACCCCGCTTTTTGCGCAGGTATAATAACCTACAGGAACAAATGATCAGTTCATTCCTGCGTTATATTGATGATGTGAAGTCGCAGGATTTTCCGAATGAAAAGGAGCAATATTAAAAAACGCTTCTTTTAAAATGGATAAACAACCCGTTTCCGGCAGAATTCTTTACGAAGACAACCACCTGATCGCTGTCAATAAGTTACCTTCTGAAATTGTACAGGGTGATAAAACTGGCGACACCCCTTTAAGTGAAGACGTTAAGCAATACATCAAGGAAAAATATAATAAACCCGGAAAAGTATTTCTGGGGGTGATTCACCGGATTGACAGGCCCGTGAGTGGTGTGGTGGTTTTCGCTCGTACCAGTAAGGCATTAAGCCGGATGAATGAGTTGGTGAAGGAAAGGGAAATGGATAAAATATACTGGGCGATCGTTAAGAACAGGCCTGAAGTTTCAGAAGGGGAATTACGGCATTTCCTAATCAGAAACGAGAAAAAGAATAAATCGTTTGCCAGCAAAACAGAAAAGAAAGGAAGCAAAGAAGGTGTCATGAAATATCGCCTGTTAAAGGAAAGTAAAGATTATCATTTGTTGGAAATAGAGTTGTTAACGGGCCGGCATCACCAGATAAGGGCGCAACTTTCTGCAATTGGCTGTCCGATCAAAGGCGATTTGAAATATGGATTTGACCGCAGTAATAAGGATGCTTCCATTAGTTTACATGCAAGGTCGGTATCATTTACTCACCCGGTTACCAAAGAGTTTGTAACCGTTATCGCCAATCCACCCCAGGATGTACTTTGGGATTATTTTTCAAAATCGTGAAATAAAATCACAACAAATTCAAATTGTCGCGTTAATATGTTATGAAGATTAGTGCCCGGACATACCCCTATTGGGAAGAATTTGTGAATGTAATAAGCCATGCTATAGGTTTTCTGCTGAGTGTTGCAGCTTTATCATTGATGGTTATTTTCGCAAGCCTGGATGGTAATGTCTGGCATATTGTTGGGGTCAGTATATTTGGAGCCAGTCTCGTTGTTTTATACCTGGCATCCACTTTATTCCATTGGTCCGTCAGGCCTGCAGTCCGAAAATACCTGAATGTTTTTGATCATTCTGCCATATATGTTTTAATTGCGGGAACCTACACCCCTTTTTTACTGGTTACCCTAAATGGTCCCTGGGGTTGGAGTTTGTTCGGAGTCATCTGGGGACTGGCAGTGGCAGGTGTTGTTTTTAAAATGTTCTTTACCGGAAAATACGATAAGTTATCACTAATAATTTACGTTTTAATGGGTTGGCTTATTCTCATCGCCATCGTGCCACTGATTCAGAACCTCTCCATGATGGGATTGTTGTGGTTGCTCATCGGCGGCATTTCATATTCCATTGGTGCTGTTTTTTACCTGCTGAACAAATTGCCTTTCAACCATGCCATATTTCATTTTTGGGTATTGGGAGGGAGTATTTGCCATTTCTTCGCTGTATTTTGGTATGTGATTCCATAAAGGATTTTCAGATTCACGAAAAACCTTGTATTTTCGTCTTTCTATTCGAAGTAATGAAAGCGAAACAAAATACAAAAATCAGATTTCTTTTATTCATATTGTTTATTTGTGCTGTGCAGCTCAAAGGACAGTATTTTATAAATGGTCAGGAGCCGGCTTCAGTAAAATGGAAACAGATTAAAACCCATTACTTTCAGATAATTTATCCTGAAAATTACAGCGAAATGGCACAATATTATGTAAATGTATTAACGCTTTCGCAACCGGCGATCAATGCTTCTTATCGGAGCGATCTGAAACGCATTTCAGTAATTCTGCATAACAATACAACTACTTCCAACGCGATGGTGCCCATAGCGCCTTTACGTGCCGAGTTTTATGAAATGCCTTCGCAATACATCTATCCACAGATATGGCAGGATCAATTAACCCTGCATGAATACAGGCATGTGGTTCAGATCAATAAAATGCGGCAGGGCATGACCAAAGGACTTTATTATATGTTTGGTGAACAGGGAATAGCATTGGTGATGGGTCTTTGGGTGCCTTTCTGGTTCATTGAAGGGGATGCGGTTTATTCAGAAACGGTTTTAAGCAACAGTGGGCGGGGTAGAATACCTGAATTTGTCTATACTTTAAAAGCACAGGTATTGGATAAGAAAATTTATAAATACGATAAAGCTTCATTCGGTTCATATAAGGATTTTGTGCCGGATCATTATACCCTGGGGTTCCAGCTGGTTGCCAAGGGAATTGAAAATCATGGCATTGAAATGTGGGACCACACGCTTGACCGGGTTGCCCGAAGGCCTTATTACCTGGTACCTTTTACGGCATCTATTAAAAAAGAAACGGGCAAGTTTAAAGTTCAGTATTATAACAGCACGATGAAATCGCTCAGAACTGAATGGTGGATTGAAGATAAGCCGGAAATCGATTCAGAAATAGAGTATTTATCACCCGATCAGAAGTTTTATACCAACTATCTGTTTCCTCACCTTTCAGAAAATGGAATTATTTCAGAAAAAATCGGCTTGGATGATGTAAATCGTTTTGTATTGATCGATTCAGCAGGGAATGAAAAGAAACTTTTCACGCCCGGGTATGACTTTTACGAGTCGCTATCCGTTTCAGGAAATGTGATCTGCTGGAATGAAAAAGCCTATGATCCCAGGTGGGAAATGCGGAATTATTCCGTGATCAAATTGTATGATTTTGAAAGCGGAAAGAAAAAACAACTTACACGGAAAAGCAGGTATTTTGCACCCGCATTATCAGCAAAGCAGGAAAAGATTGTAGCAGTGCACGTGGACCATCAATCACAATATGCCCTTCATATACTGGATGCTGATTCTGGTGATGTGTTAGAAGCTATTTCGACAGATGACAACCTGTTTTTTACAACTCCGCACTGGTCAGATAATGATAAATATATTGTAGTGATCGTGCTGGGCAAACAGGGAAAGAGTCTGGTAAAAATCGATACTGAAAGCTGGCATATGGACTATATGCTGCCATTTTCATTCAAGGAAATCAAATGGCCGGTAATGCATGGCCAATGGATAGTTTATATCGGAACTTATGAAGGCAAAGACAATCTTTATGCAATCAATACAGATTCTGATCGTATTTACAAAGTGTTTGAATCGAGGTTTGGTGCTACAAATGCTTCTTTTTCAAAAAACGGTCAACAACTGGTTTTTTCATATTATACGGCAGATGGTTTCAAAATTGCAACTCTGGATTTTCATCCTGAAAATTTTGAAGAGGTGCAACTGAATCAACTGGATTATCAATATTTGGCTGATCGAATTGCACCTGAGAATTCATTTAACCTGGATGATACCATCGTTCCCACAACCGTTTATCCAACAAAAAAATACAGCAAAACGGGTCATTTATTTAATATTCACAGCTGGATACCTTTATCGGTTGATGTGAACAATTATACTGTAAATCCTGGGGTTACATTATTATCACAAAATGTAATAAGCACAACCGTGGCAAGACTGGATTATCTTTATGATGTGAATGAGCAGACGAATACCATAAAATTCGGAATGGATTACTACGGGTGGTATCCTGTAATTAGTTTTACAGCTGATTATGGCGGACGAAAATATTCTTACCAATCTGAAGATGGCGACTATATTCAATTAAAGTGGCGGGAAACTGATTTGTTTTTGAGATTAAGTGTCCCGCTCAACCTAACCCATAGCAAATGGGCTCAGGGGATCAGTCCTTCTGTTGGAATTGATCAGAAGTTTTTATCAAATTTTGAAAACTTCCCTGACACAATCAGAGAAAGGATAGAAGATAGATTTACATCGCCCGTATACCAGTTCTATGCGTATAATCAATATAAAAAATCGCTCAAAGATCTGTATCCGAAATGGGGGCAGATTGTAAATTTAGTGTATCGACATACACCCTGGGCGGATACCACCAATTCGCAACTGGCATTGAT
>PKSW01000104.1 GCA_002869465.1 Marinilabiliales bacterium | reverse complement strand
TTCGGCATGACTTGCAATTTATTCTGCAAGATTATTTTGTCTTCTGTAAATAAAAAATTCTATTTATATATTAAAGGATATTCTTATTCCTTCTTTAAGACGGATTTTGTCCTATTTATCAATATAAATTAGCTACACAGATGTATAATTTAAAAGGGAAACACAAATACTCGGAATAAAAATGTAATTTATCATATTTCAAAGCTCTCTGACCAAATAACCGAGTAGTTTCTTGGTTTCAAAAGATAGGAAAGGATGACAAGACTTTTGATTAAAAATTGATCAAATTATTATCAGGGAGAAGGTTTTTTTTAAGCATCCCAACATCGTTGTTAATTAACCCCAACCTTGTTTGATTTCAGGACAAGGAGCTTAAATACCCCGATTGTGCTCACCGATTTGCACACCTATAAAAAAACCCCTTGGTTATCAAGGGGTTAAATCGTATTAAGCGGTCTGGACGGTAAAAACAGATAGTATCTTACCATATCATAATCTCTCATAAATATCATATTATAAAGTGATTAGTATTATGATTTCCTGTAATATCGTATCAAAATCCGACATTAAATGAGCGTTGTGCTTCTTTTTTTGCTCACCTGTATAAAAAGTCATCTTTTAACCCAACCTCTAAAGCAGTACACTTTACACTGACGATTCACATTATTGGAAATCTGAGATTTACTGGTTTTAAATCGCAGAAGGACATCAAGTTGTTGTCGTTGCAGAAAAGTTAATTGATTATATTTATGTATAGACAATTTTTTTATCAGAAGGGAATTTATGCAATTAATGATTGCCTTCTTTATTGATAAAACTGTTGCACTTTTTAATTGAATCTAAGTTACTTTTCTCTATCTGGAGACAGTATTGAAACATTAATGAATTCAATTACTTTTAACAGTATTCCTATCATTTCATATTTTAACAGTGTTTTTTCCAAAATCAATTGATATTGGTCATGTAATTTACTATTTTTGTTATATGTGCCCTAAAAAAATGGGTAAAAAGCTACTTGCATATTTAAACCCGTATTATGATTTTGGAACATTTATATTAAAGCACTAATACATCTTTACAAAAACAAAAATTCCATGAAAAAATTTCTACCACTATTATTCTTGTTTTGTAGCGTTACACTTTTCGGGCAGGAAAGCATTATCACAGGGATCGTGACAGCCGAGGAGGGTTATACGCTTCCCGGGGTCAATATTATTATCAAGGGGACACAAATAGGAACAGTTTCTGATCAAGATGGTGCTTATTCAATTGGGGCCACGCCGGAAAGTATATTGCAGTTTTCTTATATCGGAATGCAATCTATTGAAATCATGGTTGGCAGCCAGACCCAGATCAATGTTACTCTGCTGTCTGAATCTGAAACCCTGCAAGATGTTGTAGTTATTGGCTATGGCACTGTGAAAAAGAAGGACCTTACCGGTTCAGTTTCGCAAGTGAAAGCTGAAGAAATTGCAGCCACAGCATCTATTTCACCTGCCTTAGCCCTGCAAGGCCAGTCAGCGGGTGTGCAGGTTGTAAACAATGGGTTACCAGGAAGCACACCAGAAGTGATCATTCGCGGTATTGGCTCTATTCAGGCCGGAACCCAACCACTTTACGTAGTTGATGGTGTGATTACAAATGACATCCGGAACCTCAGCAATGATGATATCTTGACTATGGATATCTTAAAGGATGCTTCATCTCAGGCAATTTATGGTGCCAGAGCGTCCAATGGAGTGGTGATGATAACAACAAAGGCCGGAGCCAAAGGAAAAATGAAACTGACTTACTCAGGTTATTATGGAATTAATGTGATCGCCAACAGGGTTGAGATGGCTACTTCTCAGTTTTATGAAGAATACACAAATGAAGCCCTGGCACGTGAAAACAAACCACCCGCATTTACAGGTGATACTTATCCGGTTAATACCGTTTGGCTCGACGAGGTAACACGAATGGGTCAAATGATCTCCCAATCAGTGTCCATGTCAGGAGGAACTGAAGAGATTACCTATCTAGCCAGCTTTAGTTACAATGGAGAGAAAGGGGTTTTGCAAGATAATAATTTCAGTAGGTACACTTTCAGGCTGAATAATGATTATAAAATTGCTAAGTGGCTCACAATGGGAAATATACTTAGTCTTTCCACATATAAATCTGACAATCCAAATACGGGAGTGTACAACACAGCCTACAGGCAAGCACCGAATATGCCTGTTTATGATTCTACAGGAAATTGGGCAAATTCTATTTACATTAATAATGTTGGAAACCCGGTTGCAACGCTTGCCTATTGGAATAACATGAGCAAAGGATATAAAATCCAGGCAAGTTTTTGGGCTGATGCAGATATTTACAAAGAATTAAGTTTTAAATCCAGCTTTGGCTTAGACGTGGGAAATGACCAGTTCAAAAATTATAATCCTACTTACTATGCCTCAGCCTCACAACAAAACTTGATAAGTAATCTGACCATTACAGCAAATGATTATTATCACTATACTTGGGACAACATGTTTAATTATAATAAATCATTTAAAGGAAAAAATAATCTGGATGCAACTGCAGGTATAACAATGGAAGAAATGAAATCGACTTATTTGACTGGATACAGATCGGACGTTCCACCACAGGAAAATTACTGGTATTTAAACCTGGGTGATGCAGCTACTGCAACTAACGGTAACGGGGGTGATAAATGGAGAAGATTTAGTTTTGTAGCCAGGGCAGCTTATAACTATTCTGGAAAATATTTTTTAACAGCAACAATCCGCTATGAAGGCTCATCCAGATTTTCAGAGGAAAACCGTTGGGGTGTTTTCCCTGCTTTTGGAGCTGGCTGGCGCATATCTGATGAAAATTTTATGAAAGATTCAAAAGTTATCAGCAACCTGAAATTACGTGCCAGCTGGGGTATGGTTGGAAATGACAATATTCCTACTAATGAATTTATTTATACTATCACGTCAGGAATTTCCTATCCATTTGATGAATTAATTCAAAACGGATCCACTATTACCGACGTGAAAGACCCGAACCTTACGTGGGAATCTTCCACAGGGCTGGATATTGGCCTTGATTATGGCTTTCTGAAAGACAGGCTTTTTGGAGAAATAGATTATTACAATAAAACTACTAAGAACCTGCTGTATCCGGCACCATTACCAGCAATCCTTGGCTCAACCAGCTATATTACAAACATTGCTGAACTGAAAAATCAGGGAGCGGAGTTTACCATAAACTGGAGAGATAATATTAAAAAAGATGTTAGTTATAACATAGGCGCTAATTTCACTTACAATAAAAATGAAATTACAAACCTGGCAAACGGCCTTCCTATCGATGGAGGAAGCCTCGGGAATGGGCAAACTACTACACGTACCTCGGTTGGCCAGCCTGTAGGCAGTTTTTGGGTTTACGAAACAGATGGACTTTATCAGACTGTTGAAGATATTAACGCCACACCACATTTTCCTGGAACGACAATTGGAGATTTTAAATATAAAGATAACAATGGCGATGGACTGCTCGATAATGAAGACCGGATATTTGTAGGTTCCTACCAGCCTGTATTTTATTATGGCATTAATTTTTCAATGATCATCAAACAATGGGATATTCTGATCAATGGATTCGGAAATATTGGAAACAAAGTCTACAACGGTAAAAAAGCTCAGAGATGGGGAGGTGAAAATATTGAAGCATCCCTTGTTGACAGATGGACAGAAGCAAATACAGATACTGATGTACCTCGTGCTTCTAATGCAGTACCCATTGCCTCTGATTATTATGTAGAATCCGGAAACTTTTTCAGATTTAACAATATCACTGTTGGATATTCCATACCCTTAAATTCAAAAGTAATAAGTAAACTAAGGGTCTATTTGAGTGCACAAAACCCTTATACCATTAAGTCGTTTAGTGGATACAACCCTGAGCTTCCCGGAGGAGTAATGGATTCAGGTATTGAAATGAATCCAATTCCAACCACGGGTAAATATTTATTTGGTGTTAACATGAACTTCTAAAAATGATTATTATGAAAAAATATACTATAAAATTAATCGCAGTTGTTGTCGGCTTTTTTATGCTGGCAGGATGTGCAAAAGAATTTCTTGATGTAAAACCTGAAGGCCAGATCACACCCGAAGGTTATTATTCAACCCCTGAGCGTGCAAGGGAACTTGTAAATTCTATTTACAACAATATGTTGCAATGGGATGAACATACTTTTTCGTGGATAGGCATTTCCAGTATTTCATCTGATGACGCTGATAAGGGGAGTTCTGCCGGCGACACAGGCGCAGATAAAGACAAACTGGATAATTTCACTGAAGGAGCATCTGATATTTCAGTTAATGAAATATGGGTGGCCAATTACAGGGGAATTACACGAGCGAACCTCGCTTTAAGTATTTTGCCTGGAATAGCCATAGAACAA
Organism: Marinilabiliales bacterium; assembly: GCA_002869465.1. Taxonomy (GTDB): domain Bacteria; phylum Bacteroidota; class Bacteroidia; order Bacteroidales; family F082; genus UBA4459. Next base: position 4,383 of record PKSW01000104.1, on the reverse strand, counting down.
TCCTTAAAGAATAGGTTGATGGGGGAAGCTAAATTCTTACGTGCTTACTATTATTGGAACCTGGTAAGAACTTATGGTGGCGTACCTTTGATTAATTCTGTAATTGATCCAACCAATGATGCAGAAGTTAACCAGGCAATGATCCGTGCCTCAGTTGATCAAATTTATAACCAGATTATAAGTGACCTGCAATATGCAAGCGATAGTCTTTGGACAAAGACTGAGTACCAATCCACTGAAGTTGGACGTGCAACAAGCGGAGCAGCAAAAGGCCTGCTTTCAAAGGTTTATCTATACCAAAAAAACTGGCAGGCTTGCTTTGACATGGCTCAAGATGTTATTAATTCATGAGAATATGCTCTTGTAGATAACTACTCTACCATATGGAGAGAAGTTGGCGAAAACAGCAGTGAATCGTTATTCGAAGTACAAGCAGTTGGAGGACCAATTGCACTTGGTGTTCAGCAATATTCGCTTGTTCAAGGTGTAAGAGGGCAATTTGGCTGGGGTTTTAATACTCCTTCCGAATCACTAAATAATGCTTATGAAACTGCAGACACTATTCGAAGAAATGCTACAATGATTTATCCGGGTGAAACCTTGTGGGACGGAACTGTTATTATTGACAATACACCTAATCCACGTTACAACCAAAAAGCATACATTAGTAAAACCGAGGAAACATTTAACGGCAATGATGAACAAACCAATAAAAACATCAGGGTGTTGAGGTATGCCGAGGTGCTACTAATTCATGCTGAGGCAGCCAACGAACTTGGAAATTCATCATTTGCTCTTTCGTCCTTGAATGAAGTACGCCAAAGGGTTAATTTATCTGATATTACAGTAACTGACCAGGCACAACTTCGCCAAATTATCTGGCACGAAAGACGGGTTGAATTGGGAATGGAACACGACCGTTTTTTTGATGTTATCAGGCAAGGAAGAGGTGCTGAATTATTTGGTCCACTGGGATTTATTGCAGGGAAAAATGAAGTCTTCCCGATTCCCCAATCACAAATTGATATTAGTAACGGATTGCTCACGCAAAATCCGGGTTATTAATAATCTCTATTGTGTCATTCTGAACGAAGTAAAGAATCTCTTCTTTAAATTAATGTTTATTCTTCATTTCGTTCAGAATTAAGATGTTATCAAACTTTTTTATATAAAATTTTATAATGAAATTATTTTTCCATTTTATCCTGATCTTTATTTCAGTACTTGTCATTAGTTGTAAGAAAGACGATCCGGTGGATCCGGTAATACCTGCCGATCCGAATGAGACATTAATGGATACCGTTCAGATGCAAATCTTTAAATTTTTCTGGAACGACGCCGAACCCAATTCAGGAATGATCAGAGATAGAAATGGTGCTTCTTATGTCACTACCGGGGGTAGCGGATTCGGCATGATGGCCATACTGGTAGGAATTGAACGCGGTTATATTACCCGGGAACAGGGGTTTGAAAGGATAGTGAAAATGGTTTCTTTTTGCGAAACAGCAGACAGGTTTCACGGAGCCTGGCCTCATTGGCTGAATGGCAATACCGGACATGTAATTCCTTTTAGCACTTATGATAACGGTGGCGACCTGGTTGAAACAGCTTTTCTTATTCAGGGAATGCTCACGGCGCAGGCTTACTTTGATGGAAATACAACCGAAGAAGAAGATCTTAGGAACAAAATTCAGGCATTGTGGGAAGGAGTTGAGTGGGATTGGTACCGACAAGGCTGGCAAAATGTACTATTCTGGCATTGGTCGCCTAACTATGGATGGGAGATAAATATGAAGATAACCGGCTGGAATGAGGCACTAATAGTTTATGTGCTTGCGGCCGCTTCTCCAACGCATACCATTCCTCCTGAAGTTTACCACAACGGTTGGGCTCGCAATGGCGGAATAGTAAATGGAAATGTCTATGAAGGACTCGAATTGCCTTTGGGGCAAGCGTATGGCGGACCATTATTTTTCGCCCATTATTCTTTTTTAGGGCTGAATCCAAACGGTTTATCCGACCAATACGCTGATTATATGCTTCAAAATACCAACCACAGCCTGATTAATTATAAATATTGTGTAAGAAATCCGGGAACATACACAGGATATTCTGACAGTTGCTGGGGGCTCACTGCTTCTGATGATCCGGATGGCTATTCCGCCCATTCGCCAACCAACGACAATGGAACCATATCGCCAACGGCTGCACTTTCTTCCATAGTTTACAGCCCAATTCAGTCACTTAAGGCGATGAATTATTTCTATGGAACTTTAAAAGAAAAAGTGATTGGCAACAGAGGTCCTTATGATGCTTTCAACCAATCAAGAAATTGGTACGCCAATTCCTACCTTGCCATTGATCAGGGGCCCATAATTATCATGATTGAAAATTACCGTACCGGCTTGCTGTGGAATAATTTCATGAAAAATACTGATGTGCGGCAAGGGCTTGATAAATTAGGATTCAGCTATTGAAATCGATAATAAAAAATATATGAAGAACATTATATTTTTACTTACTATTTTATCTTTGATTACTTGTGAACAGCCACAGAAGCTTGTTTTCAAATCAGATGGAAAGATAAATTATACTTTAACACCGAATGAGGTGCTCATGTTCGATTCAATTCAGTATAAGACTTTCCAGTTCTTTTTAAATGAATCTCACCCTGAATGGGGAATAGTAAAAGACCGAACTAAAAATTGGGCTCCCGCCAGCATCGCATCAACTGGTTTTGGAATTCCGTCATTTGCAATTGGAGTGGAAAGAAAATGGATATCACGCGAGCAGGCTGCACAGATAACACTAAACATGCTTGACTTCTTTATGAATTCTGCCCAGAGTGCTGACACAAATGCAACTGGCTACAAAGGATTTTACTACCATTTCCTGAGAATGGATTCAGGTACACGCGAATGGAATTGCGAGTTATCCACCATCGATACGGGCATCCTCATGATGGGTATCATTTTTGCACGGAACTATTACGATTTGGACAATGAAGTCGAAAAACAGATCCGTTTACTGGCTGGCAAATTACTCGACCGGATCGAATGGGATTTTGTGATCATGCCCGATAAAGGCCAATTTGCAAATACAATTTCCATGGGCTGGACACCCGAAGAAGGTATGCATGATTGGGGTTGGGTTGGTTATAATGAAGCCTTGTTGCTTTATATTTTAGCAGCCGGCAGCAACATGAAAAACACTGAAAAAAGCTACAATGCATGGTTAAAATCTTACAAATGGAATACACCCTACAAAGGATTGTCACATGTGGCTTTCCCTCCCCTCTTTGGCCATCAGTTTTCACAGGCATTTATTGATTGTCGAGGCCTTGCTGATAAGTATATGTTTGAAAAGGGAATTGACTACTTCTAAAATTCACGCCGTGCTACCTACGTTCAGCGACAATACGCAATTGATAATCCTAAAGGCTGGATGGGTTATGATTCACTTTGCTGGGGCATTACCGCGAGCGACGGACCAACAGAAAAGTATAATTTTGATGATAAAGAGTTTCTGGGTTACGCAGGAAGAGGAACGAGCGGCCCCGACTATAATTATTTCGATGATGGAACTATTGCGCCTTATGGGTCGATTTCATCATTGCCTTTCGCTCCTGAAATAGTCATCCCTACGATTAAATCTCTCAATGAGAAGTATGGTGAGAAGTTATGGGGGAAATACGGTTACTATGATTCTTTCAATCCGACAGCGAATTGGTTCGATGATGATTATATCGGTATCGATCAGGGCCCAATGCTTATCATGATTGAAAACTTCAGAACTGGATTGGTCTGGAATTATGTAATGAAAGATCCGATCATTCAGAATGGTTTGACAAGGCTCGGTTTTCAATACTTAAAATAATTAAAAGTTTGTCTAAAAAATGGATGATTATTTTGTACTTGTTTTTTTTATTTTAAAGGATTATCGAGATAATATTTTTAAAATAGCATTACCTTGAGTCAATTTTTTAAAATAAAAATTGCCCTATCGGTCTTGTTGCTAATGGCAACTATGACTAATGCACAAGTCAATACCCTTGATAAATTTGAAAACACAGATGGTTGGAATTTTATCCAGTCCGATGGTGTTAACCTCAACTTGTCAAGTGAAAAAGGCTTGACTGGCAATGCTATACGTATCGATTATGATTTCACCAAAGGCACCGGTTACGGAGGAATTCAGAAATTGTTCCCCATTGACCTGCCTGAAAATTATGAATTTACTTTTTACATCAGGGCAGAATCGCCGGCTAATAACTTCGAGATTAAATTTCTTGACAGCACGGGAAGTAATGTCTGGTGGGTAAACAACCGAAACTATGAATTTCCGACAGAATGGAAGAAAATCCGTATTAAAAAAAGACATCTC